>CAYUNU010000038.1:0-15587 GCA_964446195.1 uncultured Porphyromonadaceae bacterium
AAGCTAACAGTGATCCTAAATGGAGGGAATTGATGAATAACCTTGATCCTGAAAGCAATCCGATAGTTTGTATGCTTTATCCTAAATAGATCCTGATAAATAAATGAAAAACCTAAGTTACTTAATTCTATCTATCCTGATGTTTGTTTCTTGCTCCCTATCTGATGATGAAGGTGGGGAGTATGCTGAAGTGAATTGAAAAAGAATTCCAATCTCCAAGTACAAGTTGGATTGATGCGATCTGTCCGGGACCTGATGGCGCTCTGGTGATTGGATGATTTTTCAATGGGCCAATTTTTCAATTAATTCGTTGGGGTTAAAATCTATTCTTGAAAAGGCAAACCATTTTTTGCCTAAATCCTTAAGGGAAGCTCCAATATGATACACAATATCCTTATCTATAATTATAAATCGATCATGAGATTTGGTGAAGTATTTTAGTTCAATTTGTGGATATTGCTGATTGTGTTTTTGATGATCAAGCTTTAGCTGTTTTGTTTGACTATTAGTATAGATTATTGCAGTAACGCCCGTCCTCCTTTTTGTCAGCATTGAGAAGATGGTCTCATCAATATAATTGTCAATGAGGACTATAGAGTAATTTGCGGACTTGATTAGATCTGACACAAAAATATAAGCGTCAAATACCTGGCCATTAAAAAAGACACCTTCTTCAGGTTTTAAATTGGCTTTTGGCCTAATTTCAAATCTATTTACTTTTTCCTTCAAATTATAAACATCATCTTCTATACTTTTTAATCTTTGATGGAATGAATATCCCTTAAGCAAATAGTCTTTAAGAATTTCGTTAGCCCAGATACGAAATTGGGTGCCTCGAATTGAGTTTACTCTATAACCAATTGAAATAATTACATCAAGATTATAATACGATATATTTCTATAAACCTCTCTATTACCTTCCTTTTGAACTGTTCGGAATTTCCGAACAGTTGCCAGCTCTTTGAGTTCACCTGAATTGAAGATATTTTTAGTATGCTCGCTGATATTGGCTTTACTGCTATCAAACAGACTAACTATTTGTGCCTGTGTTAGCCATATTGTTTCCATTTCGTATCGAGCTTCTATACGAGTTAACGTTTCATTTGGTTGGTAGATTATTATTTCACTTTTCATGATTTTGTAGTTTTAGAGCCTATCCATATTTATATATGCAAAACCTCAGCTGCTTTGGAAAATTAATTCATAAAAACTGCTCCTTTTCTAATTAAATATTCGGTGGGTTTTTAATTGAATATCTGCAATTGATAATTTATAATTACCTTTAATAGTTGTTCCCCGCAATTTTTAAACCTGTTATTATGATTTTTCAAAATGTCATTTACCGACGCATTTATGCATCTCTACTGGTAGTTACATTGATGTTTGCTGCTTGTTCTCCCTCAATTGATAGTGTTGGGGAGTATGTGGAGGTTGATGGGAAAAAAATTCCACTTCTGAATATTGGTTTGATTGAAGAAGATCCTACAATTATTGGTTTGAGCTCGATCTTCGAGGATGTAGAAATAATTCCACTTGAAACCGACAAGAAATGCATGATACAGAACTGGATGACAGGTTTATCACCAAACTCTTTATATCTCGCAACTCAGACAGGGGGAATCGGTCCGGTAAGATTAATGGAGTTCGACTTTGAGGGTAAATATCTTCGTGATTTTGGAGGAGGAGGAAAAGGTCCGGGAGAACATACAGGTTACTATCTCAATGATATTAAATATTATGAGGAACCAAATGTTGTATTGGCAGATTTCAATGGCTACCCAATGGAGAATCAGCTATTCACACCTGAGGCTGAATTTTTAGGAGAGATAAAGAACTCCTTTGATTTGGGATCAGGAATGGGAATGATCAACGAAAATCTGTTTTTCACTTTAGGCGTTATTTATGGCAAACCTAATTATCGCCGGGATTCAGTTCTACTTGAATGGCATGATAAAAATGGTAAGCCAATAAAATCTATTGAAAGAACAACATATCCTGCTCCAAACAATACGGGTTTTTCGCCTTTTGGCTGGGGGAAATCACTTTACCGATATGATGATGGTTGGCGCATGTACTCACCGGGAAACGATACTATTTACCAAATAGCAGGACTGGAAATAGATCCAATTGGAATAATAAAACTGGGAGAACAAGGAGTGCAACTGAATGAGACAATTGATCCTAAGCAGGTTATTGGCCGGTATAGTGTTCAGGTTTTTGCTGAAAATGATGAAAACAGCAATCCTGTATTGTTCATGTTTAAAGAAAGGAAGAAGTATAAGTTGGACTAAAGTCCAGGACTAATCAGGTTTGCTTCAACCACTAGATAAATCTAGTGGTAAATAATACTCTATTCCCGTGAGCCCCTTTTCAATCTGTTTTATAGTTGGAAGAGCTTTTTCATAGTACTCTGGTAATTCCGGCCTGGTGCTGTAGCTGGCTCTGGCTATGCCGATAGCATTTGCTGATTTTTTTAAAGAATATTCAACCACCAGGCGATTCTTTTCCTTACAGATAATAATTCCTATAGCCTCGTTTTCATTCGGCTTTTTATGAAAATCATTTAAGACATTTAAATAAAACTCCATCTTGCCTTTGTATTCAGGTCTAAACTTCCCTGTCTTTAATTCTATAGCTACCAGGCATTGGAGAGCCCGGTGATAAAGTAATAGGTCAATAATAAACTCCTCTCCACCAAGCTCAATCTTATACTGACTACATAAAAAAGCCAGTTCTCCTCCAAGTTCAAGAAGAAACCCCTGAATATTTTTGATTAATGATGCTTCCAGCTCTCTTTCGCTGTGCTTTTCTGATAATCCCAAAAAGTCGAAGGTAAAATGATCCTTAATAGCTAAAGTCTTTTGGTGATCCAATTTCTCCGCTGGCAAATCATCATAATTAGTTTGACCTAGCAAATACTTCTCATAGGTTTTATTTTCTATTTGGTGTTCCAAGACCCGGGTTGACCAGCCAAACTTTCTAGTGGAAACTATATAAAATTTACGCTGTTCTGGAGTTTTACATTTTGTGAATATTCTAATATTATGCGTCCAGCCAATTTCTCCAATCAGTGATTGGAGTTTTATATCATCCTGGTATTCAATGAATAATTGTACCATTAGCCTAATGTTAGTAACTGAAAAGCCCCTCCTTCCTGGAAATCCATTTTGTAAGTCTATTGCAATGTTATCTACAACAGATTCCCCCCACCCAAGCTCCTTCTGCTTCTCCGAAATCATTTTCCCGATATCCCAATAAAGTCCAACAAGTTCTTTATTAACAGCTTTCAGTGCTTCATACTGAGCCGAACGAATTCGTTCCTTGATAGTCCCGATAAAATTTGTGTATTCTTTTAATGCGTCCATAAAATGAGGCTTTATATATATGGATGCAATTCTGTGGGAGAAATGGAAAACTAATTGCTTTTTTTGTAATATTGGACTAAAGTCCAGGACTAAACAGGTTCCTTTCAACCACTAGATAAATCTAGTGGTAACTAAAAACCCGCTTATTTTTTATAAATAATGCAGAGATTAACTTATTTTGATGCTGAATAATCGTAAAAGCTATGAACTTCGAACAATTAGGATATAACTCAATACTTGAAACATATAGAAGCGATAACGGTCTCGATTCCTTCGAAGTGGGCCGCGTAATAGCTGAACACAAAGAGCGGTATGTTGTCAGGAATGAGAAGGGGGAGTTTGAGGGGGAGATAATTGGAAACCTGAGGTACTCCTCAAACAGTCGGGCTGATTTTCCGGCTGTGGGCGACTGGGTGGCGATATCAGAGTATGATGAGGACAAGGTACTGATCCATGCTGTTTTCCCAAGAAGCACAATTATTGAGCGTCAGGCAGTGGGGCAAAAGGGTGAGAAACAGATTATTGCGACTAATATCGATTATGGTCTTATTGTTCAGGCGGTTGACCGTGATTTTAATGTTAATCGCATTGAGAGATATCTTACCATCTGCTATACATCAGGAGTTAAACCTCTTATTATTCTCAACAAAATTGATCTTGTAGAGGAAAGCGCTTTGATAGAAATAGTTGGCGATGTGAAAAAGCGAGTTAGTGATGTGCCGGTTTTTACCATAAGCAATGAAACGCAGGCTGGTTATACCGAATTTTCTTCGATAATCGAAGAGGGTAAAACATATTGTATGCTGGGTTCATCAGGAGTTGGTAAATCTACTCTGCTGAATAATCTTTCCGGTAGGGATTTGATGAAAACAGGATCTATCAGTGATAGCACCAGCAAAGGCAGGCATGTTACCAGTCATAGAGAACTGATCGTGCTGGAAAATGGTGGTATCCTAATCGATAACCCCGGTATGAGAGAGGTGGGAATTGCAGATGCATCAGGAGGCCTTGAGATCACTTTTGATGAAATCATGGAGCTGTCGGCAGAGTGTAAGTATGACGATTGTACTCATACTAATGAGGTTGGATGTGCTGTCCTTGAGGCAGTTGAGAGTGGTGATCTGGATGAGGATTCCTATCAAAATTTCCTGAAGATGGAGAAGGAGAAGTCGCATTTTGAGTCTACCCAGGCTGAGAGAAAGAGTAAGGGCAAGCAATTAGGGAAGCTCATTAAAGACATGAAAAAGAGCTACCGCAAGAATAATCTACACCTACTATTATTGTTTTTACTTCCTCTGTTTAGTTTTTTCTCTTGTTCAAATCAGGATAAAATAATATTATCCTCTCCTGATGGAAACATTGAAATAGCGATTTCAAATCAGGAAAATTTTAACTCTTTTATCCTGATGTATAAGGGTGATACCATCATCGGCGAATCCAAGCTGGGACTTTTGGTTAATGATATTGATTACACTAGTGAGGTTGTCATCTCGGATTTTTCGGAGTATGTATTTGAAAATACCTGGGAAAGCGTGAATGGGAAAAACCCGCTTGTGCATAATTACTATAAGGAGTACAGCTTCAAATGCAGCAAGGTAGAATCGGAGGAGGATTTTTACATTATTATTTTCCGCCTTTATGATGATGGCTTTGCTTATCGGTATGTCTTCCCTGATGAAGCCATAAAGGGGAGTACCAGCATTTCTCGTGAACTTACAAGTTTAAATTTTTATCCTGATTTTAAATACTGGGCGTATAACGGGGAGAATCACAATATTGGTCCCATCCTGAGATCGGAGGAGGACAGGGAAATTGTGCGTATCCCAATGGTAATGCAGCTCCAAGATGATGTGTTTATGGCTATCCATGAGGCAGAAATTCTTGATTTTGGGCCTATGAGTATTGATGCATCAGGAGAGGATAACACCCTGGGGATCAATGTTAACTATAGCAGTCGGGGTGAAGCTTTCCAAACATCGTGGAGAACATTTATTATTGGTGACAGGGTAGGTCATCTTGTTGAATCTGATTTACTGGTCAACCTGAATGAACCTTGTAAAATTGAAGATCCTTCCTGGGTTAAGCCGGGTAAAACCATGTGGGACTGGCGGGTTTGGGGCTATAAAGCAGATGATGGATTTGAGTATGGTTTGAATACCGAATCACATAAGCGCTTCATCGATTTTGCATCGGAGAACAATATTCAATATCTCCTGATGGATGCCGACTGGTATGGATCGGAGTTCAGTGAAGATTCTGATCCAACAAGCTCTGATGGCTTTGTTGATATTGAGGAGAACATGAGATATGCCAAAGAGAAGGGGGTAGGGATTATTCTATACCTCAACGATGTTGGTGCGAAGAAGTTCGGCTTGGAGAGAGTTATCAAGCAGTTTTCTGAGTGGGGTGCTGCGGGGGTTAAATATGGTTTTATGAGAGGCAGCGATGAGGAGAAGGTCGCTCATACTATGAAGGTTGTGGAGCTTTGTGCCAAATACAAACTGATGGTTAATTTTCATGATAACCCTATTCCTCCAAATGGTGAATCCAGAACCTGGCCCAATCTTGTTTCGAAGGAATTTTGTCATTCACAGGCTGATGCTCATCGTTCTTATTTCCCGGAGACAGCAGTAAATACAGCTCTAATCAATATGATTGCCGGTCCGTTAGATGCTTGTAATGGATGGTTCGATTTTAACACTTCACTCTCCAGAGTAAAAGTTTTCGAGGAATTACCCGGCACAGTGGCTGCTGAGCTAGCTAAGCTCATTGTCATTCATACAGGCTGGATGGTTTTGCCCGATAGTCCTGAGGAATATCTTAAAAAGGATGATTTGTTTGATTGTATCAGGAAAATGCCTGCACAGTTTGATGGCTTTAAAGTGCTTGATGCTGAGCTGGATGAGTTTGTGAGTATAGCCAGAAAATCAGGAGAAGACTGGTTTGTTGGATCCTTAACAAACAGGGCAGGCAGAACTATCAAAGTTGATTTCAGTTTTTTGCCTGATGGTAAAAAGTATGAAGCTACTTTTTACGAGGATGCCGGGGATACACATTTTCTTGACAAGCGGGAGGCGTATAAAATCAGGAAACAATCGTTGGATTCCAATTCTGTGGTTGAGATCAAGATGGCTCCGGGTGGTGGAAATGCGATATATCTACATCAAAAAATGTAAGGAAGGGGGCCTTGTGCCCGTCCGATGATAACAAAGACATAATGAGTTAATGGATTAGGGGAAAAAGATAAGCTAAGAAAAATGAGAATCTGGTCGATACATCCGAAATATCTTGACTCAAAGGGACTGGTTGCTCTTTGGCGTGAAGGCCTGTTAGCAAAAAATGTGCTTGAGGGAAAAACCAAGGGATATAAGAATCATCCTCAGCTGAATCGATTCAAAGAAGCTGATAATCCTGTGGATGCCATTAATCAATATTTGATGGTTATTCATGAGGAAGCTGTTCGTCGGGGTTATAACTTTGATAAGAGTAAGCTCAAGGAAGAAATTAAGCCCACCAGGCTGAGGGTTACCGATGGTCAGATCAAATATGAATCTGAGCATCTATTAAAAAAGCTACAGATACGGGACGAAAGGCGTTTTGTTGACCTACAAACAAATATTGAGTTTAAGCCTCATCCAATGTTTTCGATAATAAATGGTGAGATAGAGGAGTGGGAAGTATTATAATTGATAACTTTATATGATTTTGAAAATCTTGAAATGAAACTAACGATAAAAATAATGGCCTTGGGGGCTCTGTTTTTCCTTTTGTTTTCCAATGGCACAAAGGCTCAAAGTATGTTAAACACATCAACGGTAAAAAGTTTAGATCTGGAAAGGTATCTTGGAACCTGGTATGAGATTGCGCGTTTTCCTCATTCCTTCGAGAAAGGTTTGGTTGGTGTAACTGCAACTTATTCAATGCGTGAAGATGGAAAAATCAAAGTGTTAAATCAGGGTTATAAGAATACTTTGGATGGGAAGCTTTCAAGAGCAGTAGGCAAGGCCAAGATTCCCAATCCTGATGATCCTGCCAAGCTGAAGGTCTCATTCTTTTTGTGGTTCTACGGAGATTATTTCGTTATGGAGTTGGATAAGAACTATGAATGGGCCGTTATCGGCAGCAAGTCGCCCGGATTTTTATGGATACTCAGCAGAAAACCTCAAATGGAGGAATCAGTATATAATGATCTGATTAATAGAATTGAAAAGAGGGGTTACAATCTTGATAATTTAATCAAGGTGCCGCAGAAATAATTTTGGGCGGACCTTGTTTCTGTGTGTATTTAGTACAAGTGATATGAAAGGTAGTGTTCTTAAAATAAGCTTGTCATATTTACTGCTAATTGGATTGTCGTTCAGTTTTGGAAGACTGTTCGAAATATTTTTTTGGAATTCGAATGTGGTAAAAATTGAGAATGTCGTTCATTTTTCTCAAACTGATGAATCATCCTCATATAACTACATTGCTTTAAACGAGCAATACTGGCAGGAAAAAGCATATGAAAGTGAAGTAGTTCATGCAGATTTTACATCTCAATATTTACTGTTAAACAGAAAAGTTAAGAGCAATTACAGCACCTTTATAAATCGGTTTATCTCTTTCAAACCTTTACTCCTTCAAAGATTTGTATTTAATGTTATTTATGTTGATGAAGACTTTTCTTAAGCTTAATTTTTTAGCTGTCTGGATCAATATTATTTATCATTTAATACAATCATTATGAATAATCTAACAAGAAAATTAGGCTACTGGTCGGCTCTGATCAGTGCATCAACATTTGTAATTTGGATAATCTGTTTTGTTGGGATTGTCCTAACATCACCATTATTTCAATGGACTAATTTCTCAGAATATCTGGATTATATTACTTCCAATAGTCAGTTTTTTCAGTATCTGGCAAAGTCCTTTATGCTTATTTTCTCCCTTTCTTTCATTGTATTGATAATAAGTTTGGGGGAGATGGTTGAGGAGGAGAGGAAGATCCTGTCAAAAATCGGGATAATGTTTGGAATATGTTTCACTTTGTTATCCAGCATTCATTATTATGCTGAAGTTAGTTCTGTCAGGTGGGCAATAAATGACAAGCTATTGGTGGGTATTGATCATTTTATCCAGGCTAATCCCACTTCTTTTTCCTCGGCTCAAAACATGCTTGGCTGGACTTTATTTTTAGGCTTATGCAGTTTGTTCATGGCTTTTGCTCTTGAAAAGGGCAGGAAGTTCAGGATTATCCGGATTTCATTAATAGTCAATGGAATATCCTGTCTGCTTGCTGGGCTAGGTTACATCACCCAAACGGATGTAATAACCTTTTTGTTCATTAATTTATTTGTCGGAGGTTCTTTGCTGGTGTTTACAATTTCCTTTGCCAGGATAGTCAGGAGTGGTAAGATATAATCTTCTGCTTTTTACGGGCGCTGATTTCCCACTTTATGATCGGGTGGGGAATCAGTGTTTTTTTGAAGTTATAAAGCTCTGACAAATTTCCCTTTTTTTTTACATCAAAACCAATATCTTTATTGTCAGCCTAATCAATAAAATTTTACATATGACGAATATTGGTTCCTACGATGACAGAGTAAAGGATTTCAGCTGGGAGATAGCTGAGAAAGAACTTGGGTATAAGGATGGAGACGTTCTTAATATCGGGTGGTATTGTTCAGACAGAATTTGCGATATGGGAAAAGCAGAAAAGACGGCTCTCATATGGGAGGGCCATGGTGGGGTTGAAAAGCGATACACTTTTAATGAAGTTAAGTTAAATAGCAATACCATTGGTTCTTACCTGCGAAGTTTGGGGATTGTTGATGGGGACAGGGTTTGTTTATTTATGGATAAGGTGCCGGAGTTATATTTTGGTGTTTTAGGAATATTAAAGATTGGTGCTGTTGCCCAACCTTTGTTTTCTGCTTTTGGGGATGAGTCTTTGTTTGTAAGGTTAGAAAATGCCGGGACTAAAGCGATTATCACTCAAAAGAAGCATGCCGGTAAAGTACAGAAGATACTGGATAGGCTGCCTAATCTGGAGCATATCATCATGGTTGATTATGACGGCAGGAAGCCACTCAGGGAAAAGGAATTGTCCTTTAGTTTGGAGGAGGTTACGCCGGTTGAGAAGCTGGATATTTTCCCGACCAAGGCCGAGACCCATTCTCTTTTGCATTATACATCAGGAACAACGGGACAGCCAAAGGGTGTTAAACATGTTCATTACTCACTTATTTCTCAGTATTTAACAAGCAAATGGGTTCTTGATTTGCGTCCGGACGACATTTATTGGTGTACGGCTGATCCCGGGTGGGTTACGGGTACATCCTATGGAATTATTGGACCCTGGAGTTTGGGTGTTACGCAGTGTGTTTTAGACAGTGGTTTTTCCGCCGAGGCCTGGTATAAGTTCATGGAGAAGAACAAGGTTAGTATGTGGTATTCAGCCCCAACAGCCATTAGGTCTTTAATGAAAGCTGGTGATGAGTTGGTTAAGATGCATGATTTGTCGAGTTTAAGACACCTGGCCAGTGTTGGAGAGCCACTTAATGCAGAGGCTGTTATTTGGTCGGATAAAGTATTTGGGAAGCCATTTTTGGATACTTACTGGCAAACAGAAACAGGATCGATGATGCTCACTAATTTCCCGGGAATGAAGATAAAGCCCGGATCTATGGGAAAAGCATTTCCCGGTATTACTGCAACTATTCTTGATCCTGATACATTTGAACCCATCACTACACCTAATAAGCCAGGCTTGATAGCTTTTAAGCCTGGTTGGCCTGCAATGATGCGGACTTACTGGAATAATGAGGCAACATATCAGAAGAAGTTTAAGAATGGCTGGTATTTGGCTGGCGACAGGTCGACGATAGATAAGGATGGATATTTCTGGTTTGTTGGCAGGGATGATGATGTTATCAACACTGGTGGTCATCTCGTGAGTCCTTTCGAGGTAGAGTCGGCCTTGTTGGAGCATGAAGCTGTTGCCGAATCGGCAGTTGTAGCCAAGCCGGATGAGGTTAATATGGAAGTTGTAAAGGCTTTCGTTACTTTGAATTCGGGTTTTGTGGCAGGTCCCGAATTGGAGTTAAAGATTATGAACTTCATTCGAAAAAAATTATCTCCACTGGCTATGCCACAGGAGATAGAGTATCTCGATAAACTCCCTAAAACGCGGAGTGGCAAGATCATGAGGCGCTTGCTTCATGCGCAGGAATGGGGCGAGGAAATCGGCGACACATCAACATTAGAAGACTAAAAAACACTCACATTAACAAATTTAAATCTAAATAGTTATGGCAAGCACAGAAGAAATGAAAGAAGTTATCCTGGAATACGTAATTGAAGAATACGCTGAGGATGATGATGATGTACAATACGATACCCCGCTTATTTCCGGTGGATTGGTCGATTCTTTTTCGATGGTATCTTTAAAAAGGTTTCTGGAACTCAAATATCAGATTTCCATACCTGATGACAAGGCTACTCCCGAAGCTTTCGATAATGTAAACAGCATAGTATCATTAGTACAACAATACCTATAAAAAACTATCAACCATGGGATACAGCGATAAAATCAGAAGTCTTTATCAGGAGCAGCTTGACACTATAGAGCAAGCCGGACTGTTTAAAAAGGAAAGATTCATACACTCAACTCAGCAGGCAGATATTGAGGTTGAGTATCCTACAGGGAGTGAAGTAAGGAAGGCCATAAATATATGCGCCAACAATTATCTCGGCTTATCCTCACATCCTGAGGTTATTAAAGCTGCTCATGAGGGGCTTGACAGTCGGGGTTATGGGATGTCATCTGTAAGATTTATTTGCGGGACTCAGGATATCCATCGTGAATTAGAGCAAAAGATGACCAAATTTCTGGGTACTGAGGACACCATTCTTTTCCCATCTTGCATGGATGCAAATGCTGGTGTTTTTGAGGCTATCTTAACGGCAGAAGATGTGATCATATCCGACCGGCTTGTGCATGCCTCATTGGTCGACGGTATTCGTCTTGCTCCGGCGATGCACGACACTTTCAAGCATTCCAATATGGCTCATCTGGAGAAGAAGCTGCAGCTGCATGCCGACAAGCGGATAAGGTTGGTGGTGAATGATGGTGTTTATTCCATGGATGGTGATATGGCTAAGGTGGATGAGCTGGTTGCTTTGTGCGATAAGTATGATGCTATTCTTCTTATTGATGAATCTCATTCATCAGGATTTATTGGTAAGACTGGTCGTGGAACCCATGAGCATTTTGATCAGATGGGTAAGATTGATATAATTACTACAACCTTTGGCAAGGCTCTTGGTGGAGCATCAGGTGGCTGTGTTTCCGGAAGAAAGGAATTAGTGGAGATGTGTCGTCAAAAAGCTCGTCCCTACCTGTTTTCCAATACCATGGCTCCGGTTATTGTTGCTGGTGCTCTCAGGGTTTTGGATATTTTATCGGAAAGCACAGAGAGAAGGGATAAGTTGGAATTTAATTCTGCTTATTGGAGGAAAGGGCTTACCGAGGCAGGTTTTGTTTTAAAGGATGGCAATACACCGATTGTACCTGTAATGTTGTTCAATGCCAAGCTGGCTCAGGATGTATCTGCTGATCTTTTTGATTTGGGTATTTATGCTATTGGTTTCTTTTTCCCAGTTGTTCCAAATGGGCAAGCCAGAATCAGAACACAGATATCTGCCGGTCATGAAATACATCATCTGGATAAAGCTCTGGATGCATTTATGAAGGTTGGAAAGAAATATGATATTCTCGGAAAAACAAAAGAGGAAATTATTGCGATGTATGGGTTGTAGGTGAATATTGAAAATAGAAGAATTTTATATTGATGTTAAAGTACAAGAGAATATTACTTAAGCTGAGTGGTGAATCGTTATCAGGTGATGGTAATCAAGGTATTGACCCTAAGCGATTAGACGAGTATATTAGTCAGGTTTCTGAGGTTAATCAACTGGGCGTTGGCATTGGGATTGTTATTGGGGGGGGGAATATTTTCCGTGGTTTATCGGGAACGGAAGCTGGCTTCGATAGGGTAAAGGGGGATTACATGGGCATGTTGGCTACTGTTATTAATGGTCTTGCTCTACAGTCGGCTTTCAAGCAGAAAGGTGTCAGGACGAGGCTATTTACCTCTATCCGGATGGAACCGGTAGCTGATTATTGGTCGCGCGACAAGGTGCTGGAGGCACTAGAAGAAAAAACCATTTGTATTTTTTCGGGGGGGACAGGCAATCCGTATTTTACAACAGACACTACGGCCGCTCTTAGAGGTGTTGAGATTGGGGCAGAAGTGTTGCTTAAGGGTACGCGTGTTGATGGGGTTTATACTGCTGATCCTGAGAAGAATCCCGAAGCTACGAAGTATGATACGGTAAGCTTTCAGGAGGTACTTGACAAGAAGCTTAGGATAATGGATCAGACTGCTTTTACTATGTGCAGAGAGAATGAATTACCTATTTTAGTCTTTAATATGGACAAGCCGGGAAATTTAAAAAAAGTAATTTCAGGAGAAAAAATTGGAACATTAATTAAGAATTAGATATTTTCGCGTTTATTATCAATCATTTTTTATACCATGAACGAAGAAGTTGAACTGATACAGATGGACGCTGATGAGAACATGCAGCGCAGTATAAAGCACCTTGAATCTGAACTTTCCAGGATTAGAGCTGGTCGTGCCAGTATTAATATGTTCGATGGTATTATGGTTGACTACTATGGTAGCCCTACACCATTAAGTCAGGTTTCCAGTATCAACGTGCCGGATGCCAGAACACTGGCCATCCAGCCATGGGAGAAGACGATGATTGAGCCAATCGAAAAGGCAATTCTGGCTGCGAATTTGGGTATCACCCCTCAGAACAATGGAGAGATCATCAGGATAAATATTCCAATGTTAACGGAAGAGCGTCGCAGAAATTTGGTTAAGCAGGTGAAAAATGAAGGAGAGGCTGCAAAAATAAGCATCAGGAGCAACAGGAGGGATGCCAACGATCAATTAAAGAAATTGCTCAAAGATGGCTTGTCGGAGGATATCGAGAAAGACGCCGAGAGCATAATTCAAGACCTTACCGATAGATTCATCAAGAAGGTTGATGATATTATCGACGCCAAGGAAAAAGATATCATGACGGTTTGATCAGACGCAGGTTGCAAGATTCAGGTTGCAAGATTCAGGATTAAAGATTTAATGCTCAAGATTTTTGTGGGATAGGGTCTAGTGCCAGTCTGTTTATTATCTCGAAATCCGGTAAAACAATTCGTCTAATTTTGGAGTAAGAATTATCTCTATTCTACGGTTTTTCTGTTTGCCTTCTACGGTATCGTTTGTATCAACCGGGAGGTATTTGCTTCTTCCTGCCGCTGTTAATCTTGATGCGTCGATATTAGTGTTTTTCATCAGGATACGTACTATGGATGTTGCTCTTTTTACGCTTAAGTCCCAGTTATCTATCATCAGGTTAGTGGCTCCATTATAAGGAACATTATCTGTGTGACCTTCTATAAGTATCTGTATATCAGGATTAACTTCAAGAACAGCCGATAGTTTGTTTATTGCCTCTTTACCTTTTTCACCTACTTCAAAGCTTCCTGATTTGAACAGCAGTTTTTCCTCCATGGAGACATACAGCATGCCGTTTCTCATCTCCACAGTTAATTCATCATCATTAAAAGAAAAAAGGGCTTCAGAAACTTTGGATGTTAGGGCAGTCATCAGGGAATCTTTCTGATTAATTACGTATTCAAGTTCTACCAGACGGGCTTGTTGTTTTTCGAAATCTTTTTGAAGTGTTTCAAGGTTAACTTTTTTCTGATTTAATGAATCTTCCAATGATCTAAGGTAATCCTCTTTCACCAGTAGCTCTTGTTGATTTTGCTGAAGTTCGGCCAGGAGTTTACGGGTTTCGATATTACTACCCGACACCAGTTCGTTTTGTATTTTAAGGAGGTTTTGATAGAGCTCTTCCGATTTGAGATATTTTTGCTCCATCACATTATATTTCCGGCGTTCATCTACGATCTGTTTTTCAAGATTACTAACCTGGCCTTGCAATACTTTTATGCGGCTTTGGTTCTCTGTCTGACGGATTTCCAGCTCTCTGTTGGTAGTTTTAAGCTTGTCCATGCTGTTCTCGAGCGACCCATTTTGGGATTCCAGGTCACGGTATCGCTTGAGTGTAACACAACTACTGGAAAACATTGCAAGAGTTAACAAAATCACCACCCAGTTTTTCATACTATTATTAAATTTGAAGAGTTATTCAATAAAATCATATTAGATATTTAATAATGCAAAGATAATCATTGGACCGGGATCATCTTCAAACAATTTCGGGCAATTAATTGTATCTTTCTCAAGGTGAAAAAAGAACTTGAAAAAATAAATAAGAGCTACCCTTTACTGGAGACTATCGATAGTCCGGCTGATCTTAAGGGTTTGGGTTATGATGAGCTGATAAAGGTATGTTCCGAGTTAAGGGATTTCATTATTGATGAGGTATCGTGTAACCCTGGTCATTTTGGGGCCAGTTTGGGTGTTGTGGAGCTTACAGTTGCTCTTCATTACATTTACGATGCGCCAATTGATAAAATTATTTGGGATGTTGGCCATCAGGCTTATGGACATAAAATTCTAACCGGGCGCAGGGAGCTTTTCAAGACTAATCGTAAGTACAAGGGAATTAGTGGTTTTCCTAAGATGACGGAAAGTGAATATGATGCTTTTGGTACAGGGCATAGTTCTACTTCTGTCTCTGCAGCTCTTGGGATGGCTGTTGCTGCTGACCGCAAAAAGGATTCGGGTCAGCATACTGTAGCCATAATTGGTGATGGAGCTCTAACTGGTGGAATGGCTTTTGAGGGCTTGAATAACACAGGTAATGAAAAATCCGATTTACTGGTTATATTGAATGACAACAATATGGCTATTGACCCGAATACCGGTGCCTTAAAAGATTACCTGCTCGATATTACCACATCCAAGCATTACAACAGGTTCAAGGATGATACCTGGAAGGCCTTGGGTATGATTAGCAGGATTGGTCCTGATGCCCGTAGAATGGCAAAGACTCTGGAGAATGCCATTAAGCATGTTATTCTTAAGCAGAGTAATCTTTTTGAGTCCTTTCATTTCAGGTATTTTGGTCCGGTTGATGGGCATGATGTGATTCATCTCACTAAAGTTTTAAAAGACCTTAAAAATATTAAGGGACCCAAGC
>CAYUNU010000039.1:0-15477 GCA_964446195.1 uncultured Porphyromonadaceae bacterium
TAGGATCTCCGATCAGTGCCTGAGCAATCCCCAAGCGACGTTTCATACCTCCCGATAATTTGTTGGCCTTGCGGTCTCTAACCTCAAACAATCCTACTTCTTCCAGCATACTTTCAACAGCGTCTTTCCTGATCTTAGAATCCTTCATTCCTGCTAATCGAGCGGAATACTCAAGAAATTCCCAGGTTCTTAAACTAGCAAAAAACCTAAAGTCCTGAGGTAGATATCCTAAAACAGAACGTATTGCCCTCCGGTTTTTCTGAAGATCTTCCCCGTTAACCAAAATTTTTCCCATACTGGGCTTTTGTAAGGTAACAAGGATTTTCATTAATGTTGATTTACCAGCACCATTAGGACCAAGGAGACCAAACATGCCATTCTCAATTTCTAAGGACACATCCTTAAGGGCCTTGTTTCCATTGCGGTAAATCTGTGTTAGATGATCAATTGATATGTTCACAATCTAAATTTGCTTGGATGAATACTTTTCTTTGATCAATATTAACCAATTCGGTTTAATTAAGACATGTTAAAAGTTGTTAAATAAAAAAAAGGATTTGGTAAGTCGGTACACCCAACTATTGCTCTTTCAATGACCAGATAAAAGGGATAGCAGCCAAACCAATAACAACAGAAATAAGGTAGGCCATATCCAGACCAATGCTATCGGCAATCCACCCCATTAACATAACCATAACTGCATTCAAAAGGAAATTGATAGTAAAATACATGCCATTAATGAACGTAAGATGCTTGGTTTTAGAATTATTAACAACACTTAAAATAACAGGTGAGGGAGCAAAAAGCGCTATGCCCAGAACAATTAATACAGGAATGCCCCAGAAAACGTTAACCTGAGTAAAAAGCAGCATTAAAATAGGAGTTGCTATTGCCACAACTCTCAAAAGAGTCTTATTACCAATCCTATCCGCCAATGGTCCGGCTAAAAGAGTGCCCGCAACACCTGCACCCTGTAAAATAGCCAGGGAGGCTCCGGCAAACCATAAAGAATGCCCCTCAAACTTCAAGAAAGTAGGCAGATAAAGAGTTAAAGAAGATTTAATTGCCCCAAAAAAGAAGGTAAATCCGGTTACAGAAGTGAAAAGTGGGACGAATTCTTTAAATACCTTGATATAATCAGGCTTCACTTTATCCTTCGAAAAATCCTGTCTGATCTCAATATCCTTCAGCCGGAAAAACAAAACAATGGAAGCAATAATCCCCAATGGTGCCAGTCGCCATGTACCTTCCAATCCCCACAATGAAACAGCCCCCAAAATAACCAATGGACCAGCGGTTCTGGCCAACTCACCTCCTACCATAAACAAGCTCATTCCCAATCCGGGTCTGTCGCATGACACTTTTCTGATCATAACCGGACCCGGGACATGGAAAAAGGCAGAGCTTAATCCAGAAACCATCATGATTAATACTAGGAAAATATAACTTGGAGCAACTCCGATAAAGCTCATAAATATGCCTGTTATAGCCGGAGAAACTATAATGAAATACCTTGATGATACTCTTTCGGCCAGAATGCCAATAAAAGGATTTAAAATAGTTGGAACCCTCTGAAATACCGAAAGTGTTCCAGCCTGAAACAGACTAATACCCATCTTATCAATCAACAAAGGAAGCAGTGGTGCTAAAAAAGAGGTATATATATCGTGAAAAAAATGAGCCAATGATGTTGTAAGGACATTAGCTGTTTGGAACTTGCTTATATCAGACTTAGTCATTATTTAGGTGCGATTTTATAAAGGATTAGAGCTATAACTGCAAAAAGTAAATTTGGAATCCATACCGCAACTATTGGATCCAAATCACCTGAAACTGAAAACTCTTTTGAAACCTGCATAAATAGGATATAGGAAAAGCTAAGCGCTATCCCAAAACCAATATGCATGCCCATACCTCCTCTTATTTTCCTGCTCGAAAGCGCAACTCCTATGACAGTCAGGATAAAAACTGCAAAAGGAGCTGCAGTTCTCCGATAAAGCTCAATAAAATAATAAACATCACTCTTACCCCTGGTAAGTTCCTCCTGTATAAAATTCTTCAAATCAGGAGTAGTCATTGATTCAACTATGGTGTGCGGCCGCTTAAACTCCTCCGGATAAAGATTAAGAGTTGTATCCAAATCAACACCTTCTGTAATCGTCTCACTCAAGCCATGAATCTCCCTTACCCAATAATTATGAATTGTCCACTTCTGCTCAGTGGTATCCCACCTTATGTGATCGGCCATCATTTTTGACACCAATTTCCCATTTTCGATTGTCTCCATGGAAAACTTCGTGCCATAATCAGCTTTAGAATTATAGGTATCAATATATATAAAAACTCCCGGGGCAATTTGCCTGTGGATATTTTTTTCTGGACTGCGATACTGCCTCTTAAAATATTGTTCCTCAAATTTCAGTCGACCTACATTGGAATGAGGTATTACATAATGCCCTAGAACAAAAGTTAAAGAAGCAATTATGGCAGCCCCAACAAAATAGGGCACCATCATCCTCCTGTAACTAATACCACATGATAAAATGGCAATAATCTCGGTATGCATAGCCATTTTGGAGGTGAAAAATATGACAGCAATAAAAACAAAAAGAAAACTAAAAAGGTTTGAAAAATAGGGAATGAAGTTCAAATAATATTGAAAGATAATGGCATTAAGCGGCGCTTCCTTCTCAATGAAATCATCAATCTTTTCTGAAAAATCAAATACAACACTGACCAGTATAATTAGACCAAGGGCAAAGAAAAATGTACCAAGAAATTTCTTGATGATGTAAATATCAATTTTCTTTATTCCGAACATAATTATAACCTGTTTCCCAATTTTGGTATCATTTCATCTTTCCATCTGGAAAACTCACCCTCCTTGATCTTCCTTCCAGCCTCGTCAACCAGCCATAAGTAAAAAGCAAGGTTATGAATACTGGCAATCTGTGCTCCCAACCGTTCACCTGTGGTAATCAAATGCCTAAGATAGGACCTTGAATACGCTTTATCTACATAGGAAGTCCCATCAGGATCTATTGGAGAGAAGTCGAACTTCCACTTCTCGTTTTTCATATTCATTATTCCATTCCTGGTAAAAAGCATTCCATTTCGGCCATTTCTGGTTGGCATAACACAATCAAACATATCTATCCCTAGTGCGATTGACTCCAGTATATTAACAGGAGTACCAACTCCCATTAGATAACGTGGTTTATCCTCAGGCAGTATCTGATTCACCACATCCACCATGGCATACATATCTTCATGAGGCTCCCCAACCGACAATCCTCCAATAGCATTGGCAGGCATATTCTGAGAGGCAATGAACTCAGCAGATATCTTCCTTAAATCAGGATATGTGCTTCCCTGAACAATAGGAACATAAACCTGATTATGCCCATAAAGAGGCCCTGTTTCTTTAAAATGCTTAACACCCCTGGCAAGCCAATCATGAGTAAGGTTCATGGAGTTTAAGGCGTAATCATAATCGCATGGATAGGGGGTGCACTCATCAAAGGCCATCATGAAATCGGCTCCAATAATCCTCTGTATGTCAACAACATTCTCAGGAGTAAACAGATGCTTCGATCCATCAATATGTGAAGCAAACCTAGCACCCTCACTGCTTAATTTTCGGTTAGCTGCCAGTGAAAAAACCTGGTAACCACCACTATCCGTCAGTATTGGCTTATCCCACCCCATAAAAGAATGCAAACCACCCGCAGATTTCAAAACATCAATGCCCGGCTTTAAGTAAAGGTGATAAGTGTTACCAAGTATTATCCTGGCTAAAATATCATCCTTAAGCTCCCTTTGATGAACTCCCTTAACTGTTCCTGCTGTGCCTACAGGCATAAAAACCGGCGTGGCTATCTCACCATGGCCAGTTTTAATGAGCCCCGACCTGGCACTGCTCTTTGGATCCTTCTGTAAAAGCGTAAAATTCATATTGATACAGATAAGCCGCAAAGATAGAGAATTTTCAAGGGTATCCCGGCTGAAGAACATCCATTTCTACTATCTTTATCGCCTGTGAGAATATCTTGAATACCATTCAAAACAATCAGAAAATTAATGATCAAACAGTTGTTTAGCATACCAATAGATGAGCAATTAACCTGGCTTTGGCTATTATTAGCAGGACTATTCCTGATTTCCTTCCTGGTCCAATTGATCTTCTTGCTAAGATTCTTTAACAAAATTCCAGCTTTTAAAAAACTAAATGAAAAAACAGAAAAACATCCTGTATCTGTAATTATTTGCGCCAGAGACCAAGCTGAAAACCTTAAACATTTCTTGCCCACAGTACTAAACCAATTTTATCCTAATTTTGAAGTTATAGTAGTTAATGATGGATCCACAGATGATACCGAAGAGGTGCTGAGCGATTTTAAAAGACAGTATAAAAATCTTTACGTCACAGGAATAGAAGGCAAAAGAGGTTATATTTCCGGAAAAAAAGTTGCACTTACCTTAGGTATTAAGGCGGCAAAACACGACCAACTGGTTTTTACTGATGCCGATTGTGAGCCCTTAAGTCCAAACTGGCTGAACCATATGCAATCAAATTTCCTGCAAAAAACAGATATAATACTCGGATATGGAGGATATAAATCGAGGAAAGGATTTCTTAACAAATGGATTCGCACCGACACTGTTTATCTGGCAATGAGATATCTAAGCTTCGCTATTATAGGAAATCCATACATGGGTGTTGGCAGAAATCTCGCCTATAGACGTAGCCTATTCTTTGAAAAAAAGGGATTTGCAACCCACCTTCATATCCCTACAGGTGATGATGAGCTCTTTGTTAATGAAAACGCAACCCGATATAATACTGCCATAGAAATCCATCCGGAAAGCCACACAATGAGTGAACCCAAAAATACCTGGAAACAATGGTTAGCACACAAAAGAAAGCAACTTAAAAGTAGCTCCAGATACAAAAAGTCACACAAACGTGTTTTAAATCTTGAAATTTCAAGCCGCTTGCTATTATTAGCTACCGGTATAACACTTTTGACTCTCTGGAAACTGGCAGGATTTATTATTATACTCCTCCTGATAAGAGAAATAATATATTCCATTATCTTCAAACTTAGTATGAAGCGTTTGAAGGAGAAAAATTTATTGTTAATTTCGCTTCTTTACGACTTATTCTGGCCTTTTATTAAAGGCATTTTGATTTTTAGAAACAAATTTGCACCTAAAACCCCTAAATGGCAATGAACCCCGACCTATCCAATAGGGCAAAGCAGGATTATCAACTTGTAATTAAAGCAAAAGATGGTGATCAGAATGCCTATGCCCAGCTTTTAGGACGATATTGGGATTCTATTTACTTCATGCTTCTCAAAATGGTACACAACCAGGATGATGCTGAGGACTTGACTATTGAAGCTTTTGGAAAGGCTTTTAAAAATCTAAATTACTACGAACCTGATTTTGCTTTCAGCACCTGGCTTTTCAAAATAGCTAATAATAATGCCATTGATTTTATAAGACGGCAAAAAGGACGATCTGTCCCAATTGAAAATCCCGGCAATGACCCTGATGATGACAGCACCCTCCAACTGCCATCTAACCTCCTGGATCCCGAAGAGGAGCTTATTAAAAAACAAAGGGCCATTCTTCTTGAAACAGTTATTGGCCAGCTTAAACCCAGATATTCCAGACTTGTTAAGCTCAGGTACTACCAGGAATACTCGTATGAAGAAATTGCCAAAGAACTAAACCTACCATTGGGTACAGTAAAAGCACAGTTATTCAGGGCAAAGGAACTATTGTATAACATTCTGCACCACAGAAATGTCTGATATCAACCTACTCCTGAAATATTTCCCAAACTTAACTGAAAAGCAAATCAATCAGTTCTCTGTAATGGGGGAGCAGTATGTATACTGGAATGATAAAATTAACGTCATTTCAAGAAAGGATATTGAACAGATCTACCTCCGTCATATTCTCCACTCTTTGGCTATTGCCAGCTTTGCCGTATTTCCAAAAGGATCAAGAGTTTTGGACCTTGGAACAGGTGGCGGATTCCCAGGGATACCACTTGCAATAATGTATCCTGATGTATTCTTCACTCTGGTCGATTCAATTGGAAAAAAAATCAAAGTGGTAAATGAAATATCAAATAAATTAGAATGCAAAAATATTAGAGCCATTAACTCCCGAGCAGAAAGCCTAAATACAAAATTCGACTATATTGTTAGCCGGGCAGTTACCAATATGCCGACATTTTTAAAATGGATTAAACCATTAATAAAACACGGTAAACAAATAAGCCCCCAACGAGGAATAATTGCCCTTAAAGGAGGAGATCTTAAAGAAGAATTAGGCGATTTATATCCTAAGACACAAATTATACCTATTTCTAACTACTTTAATGAAGACTTTTTTTCTTCAAAATTGATAGTCTATTTACCATTTTAATAAAATACACAAATATTCTTTTGTCATTCACAAATAAAACCTACCTTTGCGATCCAAAATCGCGCATAGGATTATAAGAAAATATTGAAGAAATGAAACGTACATTCCAACCATCCAACAGGAAAAGAAAGAACAAGCATGGTTTTCGCGAAAGAATGGCAACTGTTAGTGGCCGTAACGTTCTTAAGAGCCGCAGAGCCAAGGGAAGAAAGAAATTAACAGTTTCTGACGAGCCTCGTCACAAAGTTTAATTTAACAATCCTACATATTAAACTTCAAGAGGCCTATGGTCTTTTGTCGTTTTGTTCAATCCCGATATTAGTCGGGATTTTTATTTTGAGACCCTTACTTCAAACCATTTTGAATCAAGATCATACACTCGTGTCAATCCCTTTAACTCTTTCATATAGGGGTAGCTTTCACTAGGAAATTGAGCAGGAACAAGAGTGTCGGATATGCGCTTGCTATCAAATTTATCTATCAGGAAAAATATTTCTTTTCCGGTAATAGCAATCTTGATTTTTTCCATTAAATAATCTTCTGATCCTACAAATTCGGGCCCCTGCATCCAATCCGCAGGCAATGGATTTGGAGAGCCAAAAAGAGGATAAATAATGGCCGAATTAGGCAGTACAACAAACCTTCCTTCAGGAAATCCTAGTAGCTTATAGATATTATCGATCTCATCCATGTAAGAAAAGGTGAGTTCATTTGTGCTGATTCGTCCGAACCCATCAAATACATCCCCGAGCTTTTCACCCTGCTCAGATGCAGCAACATCTCTGTAATTTACCCTACGCTGAACATGAACACTAAGTATAATTATACCAATAAGTATGACCGTCAGTACTCCCTGAAATTGGTTTAATCGTCGGTGGGAAAAGCCTCGCTCTGCAAACTGGAAGAGAATATATCCCAAGCCTGTGGTATTAATCAAGCCTAAAGCAAAAACCGGAGCATTATCACCAAGTGAGATAGCTGAAGTCCAGGACACTAACAAAGCCCAAAAAAACCATCTTCGCTGAGGTTTCTTGATCTGACCACAAACCTCCTCAAATATCCAAAGCAAAAGAAGAAGCCAGAATTGGACGAAGGATTGTGCAAAAAGATTTCCCGGAGATACAAATACTGAAAAGCCAAGTGAGATAAATAATACTCCAAAAACGATCCTGCCTATTGGCACCAATGAAATTCGAAAAAATGAGCCAGCTTTACTACCTTCACTGATACTGTATACGAGTAAAAGAAATATGGTTAGGATGAACAATGACACAAGAGGCGATCTCCAAAACTCCGTATAGAATCGATTTACCCCAGTCTCAAAAAGTTCTGTACGACCCGATAACTGCTGAATAAACAGAGGCAAAGAATCGTTTATAACCAACACTATGAAGTAAAACAAACCAGGTATTGAACCCATTATTATACCAGCAATTAAGGTCTTCCACTTTCTTAATTTTATACCATGATAGATTAAGCCCGTCAGAAGAATTATTGCAGGCAGAACAAATGTCTGTCTTGACATAGCCGCCATACTCACAAAAAACACCGTAAAACCAATTTTCAGCCAGGCATTTTTATGGTACATAGTCTTTGGGTCAGGCAGATAAAACGACAAAGCCAGGATCATCCAAAACAATGCATCAATGGTAGTCCAGGGAAAAAGATTGTAGTGATTCTGATTTAAAGCAAAGCCCCAAATACCTAAAAAAGCAAAGAAAATCAATCCTCTGTATTTACGTATCCTGGAAAATCTAACCATTATCCATGCCCATAGAAGAGAATAAGTTAAATACTGAAGTAAAGTTAGCCAACGTGCTGAAATCTCAAGTGGAAGTGGGCTAAGGAAATGGATGCAATGCAGAGCTGCCGACCCAACCGGCCTGATACTAATAAAATCAAGGTGAGGAACCTGGCCCTGAAGGAGCCTGTATGACTGGGCCAGAATAACACCATCATCACTTGGATTAAAACCCTCTGAAGGTATAATTCCCAGAATAATATAAAGGAGTACCGTACCGGCAAAAATTGACAGTGTGGTGAAAACAAAATTAATTGTCCCCCTTTTCTTCATGATATTCCTGTTCAGTATTTACACCCCAAATAGCAGCCTTAGAAAGCTCACCAGCAATAATATTATCAACCGCTGTCATAGCAGTTAACATACTATGATCTTGATTATTATACTTATGCATCCCATTCCTGCCTACCAGAAAAAGATTTTCTATACAATCGGTAAAATCCCTAATTTCATCAAATCTATCATAACTACCAAAATATGCCGGGTAAGTTTTTGGCATTCGCACTACAGTACCATCCAGATAATCCTTATGATCAGCCAGACCAATTTTCTCTAACTCCTTTAATCCAAGTTCCTTTAGTTGCTGATCCGAAAGAGACCAAAGCTCATCCCCCTCATTACAAAAATACTCCAGACCTAACCAAACATTATTCTCATCCTGAACTAAAAAGGGACTCCAATTATTAAAAACCTGTATCCTGCCAACTTTAACATCATGTTCCTGAATATATATCCAGGTATCAGGAACTCTGTTCAAACCATTATTGCCATTGGTTTTTGATGGATTCATTCTCTTCAACAACAAACCCACCGCTATAAAATCTCTATAAACCAGATTAGAAGCAACATCCTGGACATTTGCCGGAACCGAATCGCCAAAACCTCTAATTAAATCTTGTACTGGCATGCTGGAAAAGATAAAATCAGGATAAAAACTATTTATTTCACCAGTAATCGTATCCCTGCAAGAAACAGAACGAACATTACCCTCTTTCAATTCAAAACCTACCGCTTCCTTATTAAACTTAATCTCCCCACCCTTGCCGAGAACGTCTTTTGCAACTTCTTCCCAAAGATGACCCGGGCCGAATTTTGGATAGAGGAATTTTTCGATCAAACTCGTTTCCATCTTCTTCTGCCCTATCTCTTGCTGTTTTGAAAATAATGATTTAGCCCCATGAAGGAGTGCTTTCGAAACAGATAAACCCTTTATGCGCTGAGAACCCCAGGCCGGACTTATCTCCGTACAAGGCACACCCCAAACTTTTTCTGTGTAGTCTCTAAAAAAAGTCTTGTATAATTCCTTACCAAAACGATTAATAAAAAAATCTTCAAGACTTTTCTCTTTTCTGATTGGTTTGATCCTGCTAATAAAATAGGAAAATCCTATTCTGATTATTCTTCCAAAACCAAGATTTTTTAAGGTCCTGACATTCAGACTCACCGGATAGTCGAAAAAATTGCGCAGGTAATAAATTCTAGATAATCTCTTTCGCAACAACATTACCCGATCGGTTTTTCTTGGGTTAATATCCTGCTTAAGAGCCTTGATATTTGTTGATTTATTTTGATATTTAAGTGAAACTGATTCTTCGGCCAGGTTTTCAAGGGGCAAAACATTTATCCACCAATCCATTACCCTATCCGATTTAGAAAAAAATCGATGTCCTCCAATATCCATCTTATTCCCCTTGTAATCAACCGTCTGAGAAATCCCTCCAAGCACCGCAGATTTCTCTAAAACCAATGGTTGGATATTCGTCCTGTGAACCAATTCATATGCAGCTGTAAGGCCTGCCGGGCCTCCTCCAATTATCAATGCTGTAGATTTCTTTTCCATAGTTCTGAATTAACAAAGATGTGAAAAGAATGTCGCCCACCAAAATTCTAATTTATTCTACCTTTACTGCGAATTAAGGGTTTTGAGATATTTTAAAAAATGGATACACTAAAAGGCATAGAAAATAAGGTTGATTCCGGAGAACGTATCAGCCCGGAAGAAGGTCTCTATTTATTTACTAATGGGGAATTGGGTTTCGTTGGGATGCTAGCAGATAAAGTGCGTAAAAGGCTGAATTCCAATAATGTTTATTTCAACAGGAATTTTCACATTGAACCAACCAATATCTGTATCCATAATTGTGAATTTTGTTCCTACAGGCGTCGCATCAATCAGGATGGGGCATGGGAAATGGGTGCTGATGAAATACTTGCAAAAATTGAAAGTCATTCAGGCAGCAATGCTACGGAGGTCCATATTGTAGGTGGTGTTCATCCATCCAGAGCTCTTGAGTATTATGAAGAATTGTTACAAAAAATAAAAACGACTTATCCTGATCTTCACATTAAAGCTTTCACTGCGGTTGAACTTGATTTCATGATAAGAAAATCCAAACTTTCTTATTCCGAAGGGTTAAAACGACTGAAGGATGCCGGTTTAGGAAGCATACCTGGTGGTGGAGCCGAGATTTTTGATGAAGAATTAAGAAGTAGAATTTGTCCTGATAAAACCGATAGCAAAACCTGGCTTGACATACATGCGGAAGCCCATAAAATTGGCTTAAGGAGCAATGCCACAATCTTGTATGGCCATCTGGAGACTTTTGACCAACGTATAGACCATATGCTACGCTTAAGAAACTTGCAGGATCAAACCAAGGGTTTCCAGGTCTTTATTCCTCTTAAGTACCGCTCTGAGAATAACAGACTATCAGATATTGGAGAAGTTTCTACCATTGAAGATCTCAGAAATTATGCTGTAAGTAGAGTATTCCTTGACAACTTCCCTCATATAAAAGCCTACTGGCCAATGATTGGCAAAGAAACAGCATCCCTATCTCTGTCATTTGGAGTAGATGATCTTGATGGCACAATAGAGGACAGTACAAGAATATATTCCATGGCTGGAGCAGAAGATCAGAACCCAAGTCTGTCAACCAATGATCTTGTCGATTTAATACGAAAAGCAGGCAGATCTCCCGTGGAAAGAGACACCCTCTACAACGCACTGAAAATCTATTAATTAGACAAACAACCTACTTTTAATTGCGATTATTCAATATGCTTAGATAATTTTATCTTTGCAAGAGCGTTGAAAAAAGCAAACAGGGTAATGCCAGATAATAAAAATAATTTTAGGAGGTTTCTGATCAGCAAGGTATTTTTTAAGAACCTTGCAATCGCTATTGGGATAACTCTTGTTATCCTGATAGTAACCCAAATAGGATTGAGGATCTATACTGATCACGGTAAAGAAATCGTTGTCCCCAGCCTTTCTGGATTAAGCCTTACTGAAACAGACCAATTATGTTTCAAAGAAAATCTTAAATGGAAGATACAGGATTCCCTTTATCTTCAGAATCAACCAGGAGGTGTGGTTGTCGACCAATATCCTGCTTCTGGATCAAGAGTGAAAAAAAATCGCAAGATTTTTATAATTGTCAATTCATGGAATCCTGAGATAATAAAAATGCCAAAGGCATATGAAACACCATACAGAACAGCCTTGCGAATTCTGGAAGCCTCGGGTCTACATGTCGACAGCATCGAATATGAACCTTACTTCGCTGAGACTTATGTTAGAAAGCAAAAGTACAAGGGGGAAATTATCCTGGAAGGGTCACCAATACAAAAAGGATCAGGAGTTACATTAGTTTTGGGACAAGGGCTTAGCGATGAGCAGGAATTTGTGCCAAGATTAATAAGTATGACTCAGGATTCTGCCCGGGACTTAATTATGAGCACTCATTTTAGTTTGGGTGCTATTGTGTATGATGAATCTGTGATCACTGGAGAAGATAGTTCTTTAGCAAAAATATTCAACCAACAGCCTGACTATAATAACAATAAGGCAAGGCTTGGATCAGCTATTGACATTTGGCTAACAACCGATAGCCTGAAATTATATCAGGCTGATTCGACATTGATACCACCTGATTCTTTGCTCATGGAGCTTGACAGCATTTCAATTGAACAATCTGATGAACAATAAATATCTATTTGTACTTTTAATAACAGGTATAGGATTATCTGTTTCCAGTATAGCTCAGGAACAACTTGTTTCTACAGGCCAAAATCCAACTAAACAAGAGTATAGCCACCATCTAAAGTCTGGCATTATGCTAGATTTACCTTTTATTGATGATTTTTCAGGATCAAGGATCTACCCTGATCCATCCAAATGGACAGATTTTGATGCCTATATCAACAACTCTTACCCGATAGAGCAGCCAAGTTTTGGAGTTGCCACTTTGGACGGTATTGATTCTCTCGGAAAAATTTACGAAAATGCTGGAACAAACTCTTACAAAGCTGATTACCTTAGTTCACAGCCAATAAACCTAAATTTGGGAGCCGACTCAACAGTTTACTTGAGTTTTTATTACCAGGCACAAGGACTGGGTGATATGCCGGAGCCTGGTGACTCTCTTGTACTTGAGTTCTATTCACCCCTAACGGAGTCGTGGGACTGGGCCTGGAGTACTCAGGGGCATACCCTTAATGATTTTACACAGGTATTGGTAAATATCAAAGGGGCATCTTATCTTACCGAAGGATTCAGATTTCGCTTTTCGAATTACGCCTCTCTGGCAAACACTTATGAGCCTAGTCTTAAAACAAACTCAGACCATTGGCATCTGGATTATGTGTATCTCAACAACAACAGGAATTATCAGGACACAATAATACCTGACCTTTCTTTAATAGAGCCTGTTGGATCATTGTTACTTGACTATTCTTCTATGCCATGGGAACATTTTAAAACTATTGGTATTAGTCAGGTAAAAACACTATTTCCTATCCATATTCAAAATTTGTCATTAGAACGTCGCCACTACACTCCATTATTTAAGATTGAGGATATTAGTTCACCAGGAGTATCTTATGAAATAAGCCTTCAGCCTGAAGAGATTAAATCTCTTGAGAGACTGAATTATGAATCTCCCTTCAATTTTTCTTTCACTTCAGAAAATCAGGATACAGCTTCATTTCTTATTACACTTGATCTACAACCAATTGAAGAAGATCTGATATCAGGAAATACTAAGTTGGAAACTATTCAGAAATTCAGCAATTATTATTCCTATGATGACAATTCAGCTGAGGCTGGTTATGGACTTGTTGGAGAAGGAGCCAGTAATGGCAGAGTGGCATACAGGTTCGAAAATATGATTTCAGCAGACTCCCTGGTTGGCTTTGATATGTTCTTTAACAAAAGTTTTCAAGCAGCAAATTTAAAGTATTTCAACTTTGCTATATGGAACGAGATAGATGGAAAACCGGGTGACCTTTTATATCAAATGAATGGTAACAGGTCGGGACTTAATATGGGACTTACTGGTTTCGATTCATTTCAGCTTGATACAGCGCAAATAGTTCCTTCGGTGTTTTA
Organism: uncultured Porphyromonadaceae bacterium; assembly: GCA_964446195.1. GTDB lineage: Bacteria > Bacteroidota > Bacteroidia > Bacteroidales > UBA12481 > JAUVKA01. The sequence goes on from CAYUNU010000039.1 coordinate 13,638, forward strand.
TATAGGATGGATACAGGTCACAAATGACTTTCTTAATGTTGGCTTTGATTTGAATAACAAAAATCAGGATAAGATTTTTTATACTATGGATGGTGTATGGAGGCCAACAAGCTTTGAAGGCAGCTTAATGTTACGACCAGTATTTGCCAACAAATCGAAAAAAACCGGTATAGAAAATACATCCTTTACCAGAGAAGATGTGCAGATAAAAGTATATCCCAACCCTGCAAGCAATTTCATTAATCTGGAATATCCCGAAAGCTGGAATGAAGCACGTCTTTTTTTGGTTGACATCCATGGCAGGACTATCTATTCTGAGAACAGAATTAAAAATCAGATTCATCTTCCAAAGCTGACTATAGGCACCTACTTCTTGCTTGTTCAAAATTCCAATGGGAAAACACATCATCAGAAACTACTAATTACTAATGAATAAGATGTGGATGAATACAGAGGAGATTGAAGACCAAAATGAATTATTCGAACATTTTAGATTTAAAGCAGATAAGGGGCAAAATCCTCTAAGAATCGACAAATTCCTACTTCACAAACTTGAAGATACATCAAGAACTAAGATAAAAGCAGCTGCAGATGCTGGTTGTATTAAGGTTAACAACAACCTGGTTAAAGCCAATTATAAGGTTAAACCACTCGACGAAATTGTTATCTTTTTATCTTACCCCAAAAAAGTTTTTGAGCTAATCCCGGAGAACATACCTCTCAATATTGTTTATGAGGATGATGAGCTTCTGGTTGTAAATAAAGAAGCTGGAATGGTTGTACATCCTGCCCATGGAAATTATTCGGGCACACTGGTAAACGCTCTGGCCTGGCACTTCAATGAGCTAGACATGTTTAAGGGCTCAGATAGTAGGGCAGGCTTGGTCCATAGAATTGATAAAAACACAAGTGGTTTGCTGGTAGTTGCAAAAACAGAAAGAGCAAAAAGTCATTTAGGAAAACAATTCTACAACAAAACATCCTATCGAAAATATCAGGCACTGGTTTGGGGTACACCAAAAGAACCAGAAGGAAGAATTGAAGGGCATGTTGGTCGTAATCCAAAAAACCGAAAAGTAATGTATGTTTTTCCTGATGGAGACTTTGGGAAACATGCGGTTACCCATTACAAAATTTTGGAAGATCTGGGTTATATCACCCTTTTAGAGTGTAGGCTGGAAACAGGCCGCACTCACCAGATTCGCGTCCATATGCAACATATCGGTCATCCGCTTTTTAATGATTTTGAATATGGTGGAGATCAAATACTGAAAGGCACCACATACACTAAATATAAGCAATTCGTTCAAAACTGTTTTAAAATTCTACCGCGTCAGGCCCTTCATGCTAAAGAGCTAGGTTTTTCCCATCCGCAAACAGAAAAGTGGCTTCAATTCAATACCGAGCTACCCGATGACATGACAGAAGTCATTAATAAATGGAAAATTTATCTGGAAGGGCGTAATAAATAGATTTTCAAGGCTCTGTTGTAACATCTGAACAAATATTTGCGTACTTTTAAATATAAAAGATTTTGTCCTTTTTGCTATGGACCAACCTAAAAAGAATATTGCTATTGTGGCCGGTGGTGATTCATCTGAATATGATATATCCATCGGTACTGCTCATAATATTCTTAATTCCCTGGATAAAAATAAATATAACGCACATATTGTTGAGATCATTAAATCTGGCTGGAAAGCCTGGGACCATTTTGGTCAAAAAAATGATATCAACAGACACAACTTTTGTACACAGTTTAATGGATCGAAGCATTCATTTGATGGTGTGATCAATGCCATCCATGGCACCCCTGGTGAGAATGGCATTTTACAGGCTT
>CAYUNU010000040.1:0-15390 GCA_964446195.1 uncultured Porphyromonadaceae bacterium
AGGATAACCCACTGATGGATTTGGCTGAAGTTAAAGGGAATCCAATACTTGGGCTCGATGTATGGGAACATGCATATTACCTTAATTATCAGAACAGAAGACCTGATTACATAACTGCCTTTTGGAATGTAGTTAATTGGGATGCTGTTGCTGAGAAGTATAGTGGCTAGATGAACAAGGTTTTATTGCCATATTTTTACTAAAGCATTTTTACCTTCCGGCCTTCTTCGTTTCGTGTATGATTGCCTTAATATGTTGGGGAGTGGTTCCACAGCAACCTCCAATAAGATTTGCTCCGGCCACTATTAGATCTGATACATAGGAAGCAGTTACATCAGGTGTTTCGTCAAAAATATTTTTACCATCGAGTAAATGAGGAAGGCCGGCATTGGCATGAACCAGGATAGGTATATCCTTGTCGATTTGTCTTATAGCATCCACTATAGGTATCATATTTTCCATGCCGTTTCCACAATTTGTCCCAATGATATCAGCTCCGGCAGCTTTTAGTGCAGGCACCATTTGTTCGGGGCTCACGCCCATCATAGTTCGAAAATCACCATCCACTGTTTTATCAAAGGTCATGGTGCAAATAACTTCAAGCTTAGTATTTTCTTTAACGGCCTTTATGGCAATAATCGCTTCGTCGAGCGCTGTCATGGTTTCGATGCAAATAGCATCAGCCCCTCCTGCTTCCAAAGCAGTAACCTGTTCTTTAAAGGCTTGATAAAGCTCATCTTCTGATACCTCGCCCATCATTAGCATTACTCCTGTTGGTCCGACAGAACCGAGGACGTGTATTGAATCTCCTGCTGCCATCCTGGATATTTCAGCAGCTTTTTTATTTATTTCATAGGCACGATCATCTAAACCATAATGCTTAAGTTTGAAGCTGCTGGCTCCGAAACTATTAGTCTCAATCATTTCAGATCCGGCTGCGACGTACGATGCAGCGACTTCTCTAACTTTATCAGGATGAGAAATATTCCAGCTTTCTGGGCATACTCCTGGTTTTAGCCCTCTTTCCTGAAGCAGCGTTCCCCAGGCACCGTCGCTGATTATTACTTTTTTTTGTTTAAGATTCTCAAGTATTTTTTTTCTCATTTTTTCCTGATTTTAAAAATTCTCTGGTAATCGGACCTGGCTTAACCCCTGGCCCCATAAGAATGATTTCGGTAGGTCCGGTCCAATCCTCAGTCTGACTAATATCCAGCTGGTCGAATACGCTTTGTACAAGTAGATATTGACCATTTTCGCCCCGTGTGTACCCCTTCATTCGGTATATGATATCTAGATTTTGTCTGTGGAATTGTCTGATCGATTCCTCAGAGAATGTTTTTTGTGTACGGATAACGCAAGATCCAACATCCGGCCGGGGAAGGGAATCGGTTTTATCTATATCAACGAGGTCTATTGTTTTGTGTCCAGTACCATCCAACTCTCTATTCAAGATTATGTTAAGGTTGTCAAACCTGCCATTCTTAGCTATATACTTTTTAGCAAAAGGGTTCCAGTTTTTTATTTGAAAGGTAAGGTTTTCATCAGGATAGAGTAAATCTGATTTATTGAGTAAAATAAGATCCGCAATCTGTACTTGATGACGCACCCTCTGGAGATACCTGTGACCTTTGTTGAAATTTACACAATCAATTACTGTCCATATACCACCCAAATAAATATGATTTTCCACTGATGGTGACTGCAGTATTTGTGCCATAGAAACCGGATCAGCAAGTCCGGTTGCTTCAAGGAATATTACTTCTGGCTCATACTTATCTATGAAATCACTCAGCTGACTAATAAAATCATCTAGCAAGCATGCACAGAAAACTGATCCATTGTTGATTTCCAACAAATTGAATGTTATACCTGTCGATTCCAGTTCAACAGAATCAACACTTCCTGGGGTAAACTCATTTTGAACAACGGCAATTTTTCTGGAATCGCCAATTTCAAAAAGAATATGCTTAAGCAGACTTGTCTTTCCACTTCCAAGAAATCCGGTAATAAGGATTATAGGGATTTTGCCTATAGTAGTGCCTTGATCCATTCTCTCATTACTTCAATACCAGGTTCTGCTCCTTCTGATTTTATTCTGTTTCTAACATTTATCCATGCAGGAGTTTGGCTCACGCCGTAAAGTCTTTTTGCCTCTTCAGTATCAATAATTTCTATTTCCATGTGGGCTCCTAATTCCAGAATTGCCAGTTTGGCTTTCTCATGCATTTCTTTGACTTCTTCTTTCGTCCCAGCCAAAATGATTTTGCCATGTTTCTCTCGAATCCGGAGCTTCATCTTTTCATTTATCCGCTTCTGAACTGCCCTAATCAATTCTTGCTTAGGAGGGATCTGTGAAACGAAGGTAATCTTACCATCAATGCAGATAGTTGGTATATTCTTCACGAAAAGAGATGACATGAAGGTTACACCGTCTAGATTTTTGATCGAATGTTCACGCCATTCCACCAATTCTTCAAAATGAGGAGCTACCTCTCGAACTGCTTCTACCATATATTGACAAGGTGCACAAGATTCTGAGTCCAGTGTGATGATATCCACTATCACTTTTTCTGTCCGACCGTATTCACCAAGGTTCAGTCTGGGCATCTCTTCGGTAGTTTTTTCAAGTGCTCTTACTACATCCTGTTGGTATGTATCCTTAACCAGAGCTGAGATTGACTTGATGTTTTCAATCGGTGTTTTCATCGGAAGGTCACATCCAGGGGCAAGAACATAGCCAATATCACCCGCAGTATCCATACATTCCATGGCATGTTTCTGGCAATCTACTTCTGTTCCCATGAGCAGTACCAGAGTCAATTGTAGATTCCCTCCAAAGCTTATGCCATAGCGTTTACATATATCTCGCACGTAGTCAAGCGGAATATTCTCGTCAATTGAAACATTGTCTGGTCCTGTCTTACACATGACTTCAATGTTCTGTTGAGCTTGCCCGCAAACGAAGAATGAGCTTAATCCTCCGGATGTTCTGATATGTTTAAAAACTGATGCTACGGGTTCATGAATGAACTGTTCAAATTGATCTGGCCCTATTTGAGAAGTCATTGGGTCCACAACAGCAATCACATCACAACCTGCCTCCAGATACCAGCTTGCCATCTGTTCGGAAATTTTTTTGGTATACGATAATAATTCATTGGTGTATTCGGGGTTCTCGAACATCATCATGAATATATCTGTACCTAACAAATGAAGTGCAAGGGTGAATGGGCCTGTTATTAAGCCATATAAAGCTAGATCCGGATGTTCAGCTCTCATTTTTGCAGCGGCCTCCAAAACTAGAGTAATTCTCCCATCAGTTTTTTTAAATTCCGGAAGGTTTTCAAGACTTTTTCCTCCAGCCAAGGGATGAGAAACCACAGCTGGTGGGTTGTCGGCAGACCATACCAGCTTGCAACCGAGGGCCTCTGCCTCGATCTGGAGATCGAAGCAAACAGGTATTCCGTCGGGCTGGTATGTTTCTATCGCTTTATTTATTCCATTAACTAGGTTCTCAGATGATTGGAGGTATTCATCTGCATTGTTCCCAATGAGGAAACCGCCATGGACACCAACAAATGGCACCCATGGAATCCGGTCAACAGCTTGAGATTTAAAAGCATTTATGATTCTTTCAAGACCTGTCATGTGTATTAGGCTTTTTGTCCGTTGAGGTAATCAACTGCACCTTGTGGATCAGGAGAGTACCAGTCAGCTCCAATCTTTGTCCTGAAATCATCTGTTACAGGAGCTCCCCCTACTAATACCTTGGTGTCGGGCTTGCTACTCTTAATTTCTTTCACAATAGCTTCCATATTAAGCATAGTTGTTGTTAAGAGGCAGGATAAACCAATATAGGCTCCAGGGTGCTCATCCAGACTGGCCAGAAACTTCTCAGCAGAAACATCGATGCCCAGATCAATAATCTCCCATCCAGCACCTTCAACAATCATTCCTAAAAGGTTCTTGCCTATGTCATGAAGGTCTCCCATAACTGTACCTATAATAAGCGTTCCCTTGTGTTTAACCTGGCCCGACTGAAAGAATGGTCTAAGATGATTCATGCCGGCTGTCATTGCTTTCGCAGCCATTAAAACTTCAGGAACAAAAACCTTGTTCTCTCTAAATTTTACACCGATAATTTTCATGCCTGTTACTAGTCCTTCTGCAAGAATTACGTCTGCCTGGACTCCCTGTTCAAGGGCTTTTTGTGTAAGCTCATCAGCACCATCTTGATCCTTTAAATCAGGGGGGAAAGGGGCGTTTTTGTTTACTTTTCCCCGCTCAACGCAGATTGCAAGTTTCTTTAGAATTTCTTCTTGTGTCATTTCTTAGTGGTTTAAGTTAAATAAGTCAATTTTTATGAAAGCATAAAAGTATTACCCATGATTATATTATTTTTACATAAAGTCGTCGAAGATTATTAATGTTTTACAAAAATCGGAATAATGTTTATTGATCTAATTAAGGAAAATCGAAGCTATAGGAGGTTTGAAGAAAGTCACAGAATATCTAACGATTTTTTAATAAAACTAATTAATTTGGCTCGCCTGTCGCCATCCTCCAGAAATCAGCAGGCATTGAAGTTTATGCTTGTGTCATCTCGGGATGATTGTGAAAAGGTTTTTCCTTCTTTGGCTTGGGCTGGTTATCTAAAGGACTGGACGGGGCCAAAACCGGGCGAACGTCCATCAGCATACATAGTTGTCCTTGGAGATAGCAGCTTAGGCTCCAAATTCTCTGTAGACATGGGCATTTGCGCCCAGTCTATTTTACTGGGAGCAGTAGAAGAAGGATATGGTGGATGTATGATTGGATCGATTAAGATGAAAAAATTACGTAGAGATTTCGAAATCGCAACCAATTTTGAGATTCTTTTGGTTATAGCCTTAGGTAAGCCAATCGAAAAGGTTGTTGTCGATACAATAGTGGAAGGGGATGTAAAATATTGGAGGGATGATAATGGTGTTCATCATGTACCTAAACGAGATGTAAATGAGCTCACTATATAGAATTTCCAAATTATGGAAAAATTGTTAACAAGTTCGTAGGATGCAGGTAGCTAGCGGTATGTGTGAAAAATAGCTCAAAATATTACCGTTTTTTTGGCAAAAAAGTGGATGTTTTGGTAAAATATTTTGCCGGTTAGTGAAAGTCTATTACATTTATATGCGCAATGAAAATTGGTCTTCATGATAAATGGGAGCCTCAATAAAAAATATTAAAACTTTAAGTCCATGTAATATGGAATAATGATCTTCTCTACTCTTCTTATCTGTAAGGTGGTTCTTGATTGTGAGGGTGATAGGTGAAGTTGAAAAAAAAAAGGCGGTTCCCAGCCGCCTTTTTTAATTGTACTAACTCAAGTTTTACAAAGCAATTTCCAGATTTTCAGATACATTTTCCCAATTAACAACTTCGAAGAATCCTTTTACATAATCTGCTCTTTTGTTTTGATATTTTAGATAATATGCATGTTCCCATACGTCACAAACTAATAGTGGGACTGTAATCCACTGAGTTTGATTATGATGTTTTTCTGCTTGAAGAACAACTAGTTGGTCGCCACTAGGCTCATAAGCCAAAATGCCCCATCCTGATCCTTCAACAGCCTTGGTAGCGTTAAAGAAAAGATCTTTAAAGCGGTCGAAAGTCCCAAAGGATTTTTCAATATATTGGGACAAAGTTTTACTGGGTTTGCCTTGCAGAGGGCCCATATTTTTCCAGAATATACTATGAAGGAAGTGTCCTGATCCGTGGAATGCCAGTTCTCTTTCCCAATGTTTAATGAGACTAAAGTCATTGTTGTCAAGGGCTTCTGTAATCATTTTTTGAGCTTTGTTTAGACCCTTAACATAGCCAGCATGATGAATATCGTGATGCAATCTCATCGTTGCTTCGTCTATGTATGGTTCAAGAGCGTCATAAGCATAATCTAAATCAGGTAATTGGTACTCACCATTTGCACCTGGTCCAGAGGCATTATTGATAGAAGGTAACATCTCAGCACCTTTGGAACTGTTGGGCAAACTTATAAGAGCTCCCGCTCCAAGAATAGCGCTTGTTTTTAAAAAATCTCTTTTGTTCATATTGTATTAATTGTTTTATAATTAATACAAGTAAATCCATTGTAATGTTTACTCTAAGGACAAAAAAAAGAAATTTAACCCTGGTTTATTTGAAAGCTTTCTCTAATAATCCATCTCCACCAATAGTAAGTCTATTGAAGTATTCTGGTACTTCCTTCCCAAAAAGCTTGTCGACATAAAGTTTTGCAAGGTATTGACCAAGCATAAAACCTTGTCCTCTAAGCCCTATGAATAGCCCGAGCTCAGGATCGACAACCATTTTTGGCTCAACATAGTAGCCCGCCCATACTGCCTGGAAGCCAACAGAAGACAAATCGGGTATCCAGTTCACGAATACTTCTGATGCAATCTCAAGGAAATCCTGGGTATTTATTTTAAGATTTTTGCCAGATTGATCAGGATCTGAGGCTGGAGAAGCACATCCAATAATTTGGCCTGTTTCTGCTAATTGTTGGCCATATACTGCACTAAAGCCTTTATATCTCCTTCTGTCGATTAGCATTGGTAAAGGGATGCCATTGACTCCCATCATTGGTAAGCGTCTTGTGATAAAAGCTTGATGCTTAACAGAGTAAATGCCGGTTTCTATGCCCATCTTATGAGCAAATTCATTACCCTCGGGTCCTAGTGCATTGATAAAGATTTCTGTATGTATTTCCAGATATTCTTTATCGTGCGTCTGAACAAGAGCAACATAATTCTTACCTTCTTTTCTGACGTCGATCAATTTACAATCTTCCATAACTTGACCACCATGATTAATTCCGATAGACCTGATAAGATCTATAACTCTTCCTGGTGTTGCTTGCCAGCAATTATGTGTAACCAAGGCTGCATGATAAGTTTTGGCCAACTCGGGATTAATTAATGGAGAAATCTTGCCGCCATAATTTTGGGGAGTAATCATTTCAGCATCCGACCATGCCATTGAAGCTTCCAAAGCTTTGTATACCTCCTCATCATGTGCAAAGGTTACATAATCAATGGGCCTGAAATCAATGTTTTTGACCTTTTGCAGTGACTTAAAGATATCAAGATTTTTTTCTGCAATATCTGATAATTCAGGAAGGCTGAAATTTGGGCGGCCACCTGCAATATTTCTCCAAGAAGCTCCTCTGCCATAATTAATCATTATCGGTTTCTTGCCTGATTCTGCGAGATATCTAAATAGGGCACTTCCGCCAATACCTCCTCCTGCAACCAGAGCTTCAGCCTCAATTTTGCGTATCGTAGAGTTTTTGCATTGGATATTTATTCTCTCAGGCTGGATTCTGGGATATAATTCACCCATACCTACTTGATTCGACAGTGGTCCTCGGGGTGTGGCATCACCAACAATGGATATTCCTGAAGTAGAAATAGCGGTCTTTAGTCGTTTAATACAACGCTTTCCCCGGCATGCGCCCATGCCAAGCCTGGTTGTGTGTTTTATCTCATCAACAGAAATGAACTTTCTGTCACCAATTGTGTCAAGGACCTCTTCGTAAGTCACATCATCGCAATGGCATACATAGGTTGGACTTTCAATTTCAACCGTAGTATCTCTGATTTGCAAAGGCTCAGGATAGAGTTCTTTAATGATAAAGCCTCTCACATCCATGAGGTCTTCGCCATGAATGTCATATGATTTTACTCTTGCAATATTGGTTTTGTTCTTCTTGACAAGAATCTTCTCAATTATTCCAGTTCCCAGTTTTTGTCCATTATTATCAACCAGGTAAACTTCTTTTCCGCTTTCCGCGTAGTATTCTATTGGAAGAAAGAGCCAATCTTTTTTTGGATTATATCCAAAAATTGCAAGCCCTGGACATTGATAAACACAATCCATGCATCCTATACATTTATCAAAATCAATACGAGGGACGGTGCTGGTAGATGTTTTTGTTATTGCGCCATGCGGACAAGCAAACTCGCATGGGTTACAGGCAAAACCATGAAGGCAGTCGATAAGAACAAATCCTTTTTGTTCGCTTCTTTCCTTGCTCGGTCGGGATGGCTTATCCAGGACTTGAACAGGGTGCTGCTGCGAATCGATATATTCTTTTGAAATACTTAATAATTCATCGTAATTATAACGGCAACCCATTTCATCCAATAGTTCATAAGCTACTTGTTTCCCACGAAGAACAGCACTGGTCCCTTCACCTATCCTGATAGCATCACCTGCTCCATATACATGACGGCCGAATACTTCTTTGCCTTTGATAAGTAGTTGGTCATCGGGGACTAATCCGGTGCATATGTTAATTGCATCTATTCCCTCTATTAAACGCTCTGTTCCTGGGATGGCTTTGAAATTTTCGCTCTGTGCCACAACTGCACCTACAATACCAGTCCGGTCTTCATTAGGAATAGCTTTAATCAACATATGATTGAGTAAAACAGGGATCCCTAATCTTCTAACCCGATTGGCTTGAACAGGGAATCCACCTTCATGAGGCATGGCCTCAACGATGGCCTTTACTTTGGCTCCTGCCTGCATTAGCTGGTAGGAGGTAAGGTAGCCAATATTGCCTGCTCCAACGGTCAATACATTTTTCCCCAGGAGAGTAAACTCATTGTTCATCATCTTTTGAACTACCGCAGCTGTGTATACTCCTGGAACATCATCATTTTCAAAGGTTGGCATAAAAGGTACAGCACCAGTGGCAATAACCAGATAGTCGGCATCAACGTAGAAAATATCCTGTGTACTAATATTTTTTACTGCAATTCTTTTTCCCTCTAACAGATCCCAAACTGTTGAATTAAGAAATATTCCACTGTGATCATCTCCAGCAAGTGTCTGGGCAATATCAAAACCTCTCATTCCACCGAATTTCTTCTCCTTCTCAAAAAAGAAGAACTGATGGGTTTGCATAAGAAACTGCCCTCCAATTTTGTCATTATTGTCAATGACAATATTACATATACCGTTATTGTTTAGGATCTCCCGGGTGGCAAGACCGGCTGGCCCTGCTCCTATTATTGCAACTTTAGTCTTAAAAACCTCGTTGCCCTTATCTTTGATATAGCTCGTTTGGGTGGGACAGAAGTCGTGAGGCACCTCAGAAACTTCTTTAACCCCATCAACACGGGTTATGCATATTCTTTTTATCTCACCATCAACAAGCATCTCACATGCTCCACATTTGCCAATTCCGCACTCTAAACTTCGATTTCGGCCTTTGAGACTATGACTGTGGACGGGAAATCCTGCCTGATGCAGGGCTGCAGCTATCGTCAGGCCTTTCTCTCCTGAAATATTTTTTCCTTCAAATTTAAACTCAACAACTTCCTTTTCAGTGATGTCCAGAATAGGATGATTACTTATTTTATGCATGTTATTCGATTCTAATGTTCAAAATTTTCAGGAAATAAAAGTAAAGCAGCATCCATGGTGGTCAAATGACCTTTGTCATTAAAAAATTTAGAAATTAACAACTCAAAATATTACTAAACTCTGATTAACTAATTTTCTATTTTAACTTTGCTTTGACAAATGCACTATGAATATTCTTAACCTGATCGCAATTTTATTAATAGCCTTTACAACAGTCTTTCTTATGTATGCTTTTATTCAGACTGTCATTGAAAAGGAAAACAGAGCAGCCTGGCGTATAGCTTTAATAATTTTTTTATTGCTCTCATTTTTTTGCACCATTCTTATTTGGCCTGAACAAGCTGTTAAAGATATTCTATTACCAATAAGTGGTTTTTTAATAATTGTTTTTGCTTTAATCCTGATTTTTCCTTGGCCAACAAAAAAATGGGCATGGGTAAGGGGTAAACCTGATAGAATAGATGAGAGAAATATTATGTTTTCCAGGGCTGATTTGGTGCCGGGAACAGAACGGTTCGATTCCTATTACAAAGAGTTTCCTGATCAAAAAAAAGCGGACGATGGTTTCCGAAAATTGGCTGGGCTCCTAAATAAGGGGAGTACTTATTATAATCCCTTACTTTTTGGTGCTGCAAATGCAACTTTTTTTACTGTTGAGAGCCTGCATTCAAGGACAGATGGCTTGCCTAGTAATACCGTTACCTCTCATGATCCAAAAGCTATTAGTAGTTTTATCACTAAATGGGCTAAGGAAATGGGATGTAATTCTATTGGTTTTACTACCCTGGAATCTCATCATCTATATCACACAGGAGGGCGGAAACATAATTATGGTGAACCTGTAATTAATGAACACAAGTTTGCTATTGCATTTACAGTTGAGATGGATTTTCAGCGAGTAAGGTTTGCTCCTAAAGGACCAATTGTAATGGAGTCATCGACTCAGTATTTAAGAGCGGGTACTATTGCAGTTCAACTGGCAGCTTTTTTAAGAAATCTTGGTTTCCCGGCAACAGCACACATTGATGGTAAATATCAGGTTCGTTGTCCTGAAGTAGCCAGAGACGCCGGCTTGGGCGAATTGGGTAGAATGAGTTTATTGATGACCCCCAACCTTGGCCCAAGAGTCAGGATTGGTGTTGTGACCACAGATTTGCCTCTTACATTGAGCACTGTTAAGCAAGACTCGTCAATGATGATGTTCTGCCGGGTATGTAAAAAGTGTGCCGAAACATGCCCTTCACAGGCTATATCCCATGGTGATCCAGTAGAGACGGGTGGTACTAAACAGTGGGTTATAAATCAGGAGGCGTGTTTTAAATATTGGTGCAGATCCGGTACAGATTGTGGACGGTGCATCTCGGTATGTCCTTTTTCACATCCAGATAACCTGCTTCATCAGATGGTTCGGGGCCTAATTAAAACTTCCCCTCTTTTTCTTCATTTTGCAGTTAAAATGGATAATTGGTTATATGGGAAAAACCCTCCGGAAAAGGAACTTCCCGAATGGATGGAATAACGAATTCAAAAAAATTATTACCTTTGTCCTGCATTTTTAGAAAACGTGTAAAAAACAGATATATAGATAGTTATGAAAAATATTTCGCTTATCCTTAATGGTGTGCTTTTCGTGGCGGTTGCCATTCTTTTTGTACTTCACTTTAGTGAACCAAAAAATGATGTTTCACATGAGTCAAATGATGTAAAAGCTCAGGAATATGTACAGCAGGATGGCAACATTAATGTTGCATATGTGTATATTGATTCGCTGCTTACACATTTCAAAATGGCTCAAGATATGTCAGAACAATTATTTAAAAGGAAGCAAGGTCTTGAGAGTGAGTTAGAAGCAAAGGGTAAGACTTTAGAGAAGGATATTGCAGATTTTCAATATAAGGTTAGTAAAGGACTAATCACTTCCTGGGATGCTACCGAGCAGGAGAAAAAACTCACTGAGCAGCAGCAGGTGTTCATCAACCTTCAAAATGATATGCAAAATCGCCTTTTAGCAGAAGAGCAGGACGCCAATCTTAAGGTTCATAATACGGTGATTGATGTCGTGGAGGAGTATAATAAGACCAAAGGCTATAAATTGATTTTCAGCAATTCTTTTGGAGGTGTTCTTCTCCATGCTGAAGACTACATGAATATTACCGGAGACGTACTTGAAATGCTTAATGCTGGATATGAAAATAAAAAGTGAGCTTTGCGGATACATACCTGAAAAGATATGCTAGCGGGCAAGTTAAAGCTTTGCCTGATCCAAATCAGGATCTCAATTTAATAATAGTTATTCCTGTTTTTAATGAACCCGGGCTTCTGACGAGTCTGGGTTCATTGCTTAGTACAGACCCGCCCGGTTCCTCCTGGGAGGTTATACTGGTTATTAATGAGCCTGCTGATTGCAATAGAGAACAGCAGGAACAGAATCTGAGAACTATAGAGGAAGTTGTGAGCTTGCTGAAAAATTTTGATCGTAAGGATGTTCAAATTCATATGATTTATCCTAAACCATTTTCGCGAAAGAAGGCTGGACCCGGAATGGCTAGGAAAATTGGAATGGATGAGGCGGCAAGGCGTTTTAACTATCTGGAACGGCCTGATGGAATAATCGCCTCTTATGATGCAGACACAATTTGCAAAACTAATTATGTCCTGGAATTATCCCATTTTTTTAACAGCACTCCGGGTGCTGGAGGGTGTACATTGTATTTTGAACATCCCATTGAAAAAGAAAATTTTGATAATGAAAACCATAGCAATGCCATAATACAATATGAATTGTATTTGAGGTACTTTAAACTGTCATTGGAATATATGGGATTTCCTTATGCATGCTATTCTCTTGGTTCGGCTTTTGCCGTTAGAGCTAAAGATTATGTTAGGGTAGGTGGTATGGGGCCTCAACAGTCAGGTGAGGATTTCTATTTTCTTCAGAAATGTTTGCCCCATGGGAATTTTTGGGAAGTAAATACATGCGAAGTTTATCCCTCTTCGCGTGTATCTGACAGAGTTGTTTTTGGAACAGGCCCATTTATAGGCGATTTTGTAAGGTCAGGCAAATTATTTTTGGACGTATATCCCTTCGAAATATTCAGGAGCCTCAAGCCCCTGTTTTCATGGATAAGAACCTTGGAAAAAATGCCTGATTCGTTGATGGCTGTTGATCAGTTGATTCGAAATATGCCAGATAAAATCAGTATGAAAATTCATATGCAAGCTTGGTATAAAAAAATCCAACTGGCCTATAATGAATCTGCGTCTCTAGTTCCTTTTAAGAAGAGGATTTATCATGAGATCAATTTACTACAGATAATTCATTTATTTAATGAATTGTCTGCGGAGGATTTTCCAAAGCTTCCGGTTGAAGGAGAATTTATTAAGATGAGCCAAGAAACTTCTATTGGTGAACATGGTGGACAGGCAATTGTATTATTAAAACGAGCTAGAGAAATGGAAAAGCTTAAAGGCAATATTCATAAGTGCCTTTAAAGGTCATCCAGAAACAGATCAAGCCAAAAAAGTGACCTTCTATTTGGATTCTTGTTTTTTAATAATGATAAAGATGTCTTCGTCATCTGCCTTCATCATATATTTTTCCCGGGCGAATTTTTCGAGATTATCTGAATTTGTTTCAAGCTGGTCGATAATTTCCTGATCCCTGATGATGTTTTCATGATAATGGCTTGTATCCTGGATCATCTTATTCATATACTTCCTTGTTTTAAAACGATCAATAAGATTATGTTGATCGAAAACTATTAGCCAAACGAAGAAAGCCAGAAAGGTTATCAGGTATTTATTTTTGATAATTCGTATGAGTTTTTTGCCCTTCACCTGATATGATTTTTTCAAAATTAGTAAATTCTCCTCTATAGGTGGAAAAATCTGCGGAGACTTGTACCTCTTTTTAGCCTGTAATGGAAAAAAAATAAAAATAAGGAAAAAGGTAATATAGAGGCAGCAACTATCACTGACCATGAAAAACTAACCATATGGTTTTTTGCCAAAGAGATAAAAGTTTCAGCCAGGATACAATAAACTGCGGCTGCAAGAGCTGCAAAGGCTACAATGTTAAAACCTTTTTCTCTGGTTTGATTGGCGTAGAACATGACTAATCCTAGTAGGACTATGAAAAAACCTGCAAGAGGAAGTCCTGGATTGACAAACCAATTTATTCCATCGTCAAAAAGGTCAACCAAAACCAGAAAGCCAAGAGAGTTTATAAGCAAGCCAGGTAGAAAAATCCAAAGCTTGCTGTAAGTAAGGGTAATAAGTGTTAGGTAGACATAGGAGGCAATTACACATATTGCCACATATAACGACCAGCTCAAGCTACTATTTGTGATAAGGTCAATCAGAATAGTAACAACCAGGGCTGAAAAATGAAAGAGTGTAGCAATTTCCCAGAATATTCTTATTTTCTCATTTCGTGTTAGAGGTGAATATCCAGGGTTGTATCGGATATTTTTTCCCTGGCTTGAAACTCCTGGGCCTTTTTCAAGGTTTTCAGCGCAGAGAGGGCACACGCTCAAACCCTCTTCCAATTCCACTCCACATGTTTTACAAACTGTCATTTTATCTCTTTAATATTTTCAAAGTTAATCCTTCATTTTGAAGAAAACGTATAAATCCCTTTTCAAATTTCATTGTATTGGTGAGATTTCCGAAACTTAAAACTAATTTTTCTCCATGACTAACCATTGCCATACTGACCTTAATTTTTTTATCGGGGGGAGGGGGATAGAATCTAAGGCGATTTATATATGGTAAGCAATCATCTGAAATATTTGATCGACCAACATTTGTTATTAAGCCTGAATATAGATTTGGGCCGAAAAGGCTAAATGCTACAAGTAATACAGGGATCTTCAGAAATAATGGGATAGCTCTTACCATTATATTTTTTTCTCCACCTACATTCCTGCGTATAATTCTCATTATTTGCCGCTTGTCTGTTTCCAGCTGCATGTAGTGGTGAACTACCTGAGTGATTTCCTCAAAACTGTATTTTCCAAGTTTGGGATCAATCTCAGGCATTATGAACAAAGCAAAATTTCGGAGAGTCTTTGATGGAAATATGTTTCTGAGGTTAACCGGTATTTCAATCCTGAGTATGGAGTTTTTTTTCTTTTGATCCCTTTTAGAGGAGTTTAGGTAAAAGCTTTGCAATACATGTAAATAAGCTGAGGCCAAAAATTCCGTCAGAGAGACATTGTATTTCTTTGAAATCTTGATTATTTCAGAAGTGCTGGTTTCGAAAGAAGTGACCTTCAAAACTGGCTTCCTATCGACCTTAAATGGCAGATGGTATGCCTTTGACAGACTTGCGGGTTTTGGGAGATGTTTTTTGAAGTTCTTTTTGTATGAATCCTGCATCTGTTCAGCAAGAGCATCTGATGATTTATCTGAAATATTGAGATTTTTATCCAGATCCCACCCACAATGCTCGCCATATTTCCTGATTAGAGCAATTAGGAATTGCATGCCACCACCACCATCGCATAACACGTGCATAAACTCAGCAGATATCATTTTGTCCTTGGCAAGAATTCTGATGAGTAGATGATTGCGGTGTTTTATCTTAAAAGATCTGCATGGAGGACCTTGGTCGAACTGCACGCGGGGATTAGCCTCCGAAGGCTCTAGCCAATACCAGAAAAAACCCTTTTTTAGTTGAGATCGAAAATAGGGAAATTCTTCAAGTGATTCATCTAAAGCTATCTGGAGCTCCTTGATTTTTACAGCATCATTTAGCTCAAAGCTAAGTCGGAATACTGATGTCCTAACCCGATTACTTATAACCGGGAAAATTTTAGCAGCATTATCCAGCCTTAACCAACTTCTGGCTTCTGGTTTTCTATTTTTTGATTTGTTTGACACAAATCAAAGGTAGTAGCAATATTTGAAAATATATCTTTCCAGACTAATTAGTCGTCGAGGAATGGATACCGATGATCAACTGGTGGTAGAAAGCAT
>CAYUNU010000041.1:0-9255 GCA_964446195.1 uncultured Porphyromonadaceae bacterium
AATAATCTGGCTCAACTATGGCAACTTTAGTGCCGTTTGTTACAGTTGCCCCAATAGCCAAAAAAAGAGCACCTTGTGTTCCAGGCGTAATTATTAGTTCGTTTTCCGCAGAGATTGACTTACCTGTAAAGCTTTCCAAACGACTGGCTAAACCCCTCCGGATTTCAATAGCTCCTCTGTATTCAGTGTAAGCCTGAGACCCTCCTTTCTTAAAACCTTCCTGCCAAGACTCTTCTGAGCCTGGTGTTGGAGGAAAGGCATCCACATCTCCATGTGAAAAATCAACTGGAGTACCTTCAAGTTTCTCTCCTAACATTATGGTATCAAGGTCTCCTAAAACCTGACGGACTTCCTGACCAGGAGCGTTATCAGCCTTAAGAGCGTTAAATTTATCATCAATTGTTATCATCTATTATTCAGTTTAACTTTAAGGTACAAAATTAAGCTCCTGTACGAAAACCCAAAAGTCGATTAATCAACTAATTCATATATTTACCATTGAATAACAGATATATTGCTAAAATAAATCATGAATCAATGGTGGATAATATAGACAAACAACTATTGGGGATCTTACAACAAAATTCCCGTCTGACCTTTGCTGATTTAGGACGAAAAATAAATCTATCACCTTCATCTGTCAGAGAAAGGGTACAAAAGCTTGAAGAAACCGGTGTAATACAAAAATATGGTGTGCAAGTTGATAACAAAAAACTAGGGTTTGACTTAGAAGCGTTCATATTACTAAAAGTTTTCCCGGGTCAACTAAAACAAGTTATTGAGAAAATTTCAGATTATAAAGAAATTCGAGAGGCACACAGGATAACCGGGAACCAGAACTTGCATTTAAAGGTTATTGTAGAGAATCAAATATCACTACAAAAACTACTAGACCAACTAATGCTATTTGGTGATACTAACACCTTTCTTATTCTTTCTGAATTATAGGCATAATGCCAGTTAAATAACTATTTGATCTCATTAAGCTTTTAATATTTTACTGCCAATCTCCGCCTCCCGTCACTAACAAGAATTTTCTTTGATGTAATTGTTTTAGGGCTTATCCGTAGTAGTACTATGATAAGAAAAAATTAAACCTCCAAAACTTTTGACATCATGCTACAACAAGAAGTAAAACTAATTTTTCGCGGACTAAAAAAGCAAATTGGAATATCATTCATAAACATTTTTGGATTGGCCATAGGTTTTACTTTCGTTATCCTTGCTGGTGCTTATGCTTTTAATGAAATGAGTTTCGACCGTTTTCATAAAAACCATAAATCAATTTACAGGGTAGAATGGAATACCAGTAATATGGAAAACTGTTCTACCCCAGGTATTATGGGTTCGTGGATTAAAGAGCACATACCAGAAGTTGTCCTTTCTACAAGGATTCTGAATGAAGGTGGCGGTTTAAGCGAACAGAATATTATCTATAATCAAACAAAATACAATATCGATAATCCTTTAATTGTAGATTACGACTTTTTCAAAATGTTCTCTTTCGGCGTTTTAGCTGGTGAAGTAAAATCATTTGAAAAGGATAAATATTCGGTAGCACTTTCCAAGCTGGTGGCTGACAGGATTTTCGGTAGCGAAAACCCCATCGGGAAGGTGATTGAGTATAAGGGCAAGATGTTCAGTGTAATTGCTGTAATGGATGAAGTACCTCAAAATTCATCGATTAAATTCGGAATACTGTTGCCTTCCACCAATATGCCCGATTATGTTACAATGGATTGGAAGAACAATACGCTGCAGACTTTTATCATGTCAGATAAATTCGCAACAGTCAGCCAACTACAACAAAAAATCGGTGATGAAATTGCTGCAGTATTCAATTCACTTGGAATTCCGGAAATAGCTAAAAACAGAAAATACCAGCTAAATCCCTTGGATGAAATATACTATTCCACCATTTCATACGACAATTTATGTGTACATGGGAACAAAAAATTAACCCTGATGTTGATGAGTCTTGTTTCGATTGTTCTTCTAATAGCCTTGTTAAATTACGCAAACACCATTTTGTCAGATGCCTCAAGAAGCATCAAAACAGTTGGTATCAGGTCAGTACATGGTTCTTCTCGCAAAGACAATATCCGCTTTATCGTTTATCAGGCAGCTTTGCCTTGTATAATTGCTATAGTATTTGCGTTCTTAATAAGCTACCAAATAAAAAATGTACTGAGCAATTTTTTGAATATTGATATTCCTGATTTAAACATTTATTACTTCATCATCACTCTTGTAATTGGGGCGCTAACAGGGGCATTGATGGGCTTATTCCCAGCAATAAAATTTACATCATACAAAATCACAAGTTCCTTAAAAGAAAGTTATAAGGCAGGAAAAAAAGTAAATAGTGGTGGGAGATTATTTTCCATTGCCCAGTTTGTCGCCTCAATAGTCCTTTTAATTTCCGTGTTTACCATATATAAACAAATTGATTTTGTATTAAAACAAAGCAGTAAAAACCTCCATGACGAAGAAGTTGTTTTTATGCCAATTGCAAACCGGACCGCTCAAAAGTCACAAAACATTAAGGAAATAGAAGAAGCTTTAAAACGATTACCGGAAGTAGAAGAAGTGAGTACCAGCTTGCATATACCTGGTGATGAACGATATTCTGATTTAGGCGGAATACCTCTTGTCAAAAACGGGGAGGAGAAATTAATTAATATAAACTATAATATGGTGGGAGCAGATTATCCCAAAACAATGGGGTTCGAAATTGCCAAAGGCAGGTTATTTGAGCCCAACAATAAATCCGACTACTTATCATATATTGTAAATGAAGCATTCATTGAAAAATTTAGCATTCAGGAAATCTCCAACACATTACTGAATGGTTCGCCAATAATTGGTGTGATAAAAGATTTTTATTACAATTCATTACATAGTGAGATCGAACCTTTGGCTATACGTAATGAAGAAATGTATCAGTCAAAAATTTTGGTAAAACTGGTATCCTCAGAAGTTCCTTTAAGCGAATTAATGAATAAAATTAAAAAGGCAAGTGACGAAATTGACAATACAGCAATATCCTCTGTACAGTTCCTCGACCAGCATATTGCCAAACTATATGAAAAAGAAGTGCAAATATCTAAGATCCTGTTTGTTTTGGCATTATTCTCCATCATCATTTCTGGGATGGGGCTGTTTTCCATGTCCATGTTAATCTCAAAAATAAGAACCAAGGAAATTGGTATTCGAAAAGTTAACGGAGCAAAAATATCAGAAGTGATGATTATGCTCATCAAAAAATTTGCTATTTGGATAGGCATTGCCTTTTTATTCGCTATCCCCATTGCATACTATTCCATGAATAAATGGCTTGAAAACTTTGCATATAAAACCAGTCTTAGCTGGTGGATATTTGGTTTGGCAGGTTTTCTTGCCTTAGCAATTGCACTACTGACAGTTAGCTGGCAGAGCTGGAGGGCAGCTTCAAGAAATCCAGTTGAGTCCTTGAGGTATGAATAAGCAAATGCAAACATTTCCTTAACTAGCTTCTAATAAATATTCACATTCCAATCCTAATATATTACTTTTAGACTCAATTAATATATTATTTGAAATAGGCTAAGGGAACCATTGTTCACAATATCTTGTAAGCTTATAGAAATATGAAAATTTAACTATGGAGATCAATCACTTAGAGGCATCAATAGACAAAATATTTATCCATAAGGTTGGCAATAAAAGTGAGGAAGAAGGCTATGTTATTTCAAAAAAGGAAGTAGTTATTGATAGGGAGCTTAACACACTTCTGACACATTATTTCTTGTCCCATTTTAAATCTGAAGAGCAATATCATTTCTTTCACGATACCGAATTAGCATTTAATGAAACACATTCTTATGTTTCAAATATTTTAAATAATCCTGATTTGATACTTGAACAGTCAACAAATTTAGCTCAACATCTTTATAATAAAAGCACACATCCAAAAATAAAAGGAGGAGAGTTTTACACTGTTTACATTAAGAATTGCAATTTAAATGGAGAAATTTTTGATGCTGTTGGATTGTTTAAGTCTGAAAACAAAGACACATTTTTAGAGATTGAACAAATTTCTGATGGGTATGAAATTGAAAGTAAAGAAGGATTAAACCTAAGCAAGTTAGATAAAGGTGCAATAATCTTTAACACTCAAGTAGAGAATGGCTATTTAGTTTCAATTGTTGACAATACTAATCGTAGTACCGAAGCACAATATTGGAAAGATGAGTTTCTTGGCATTCAAGCTCTAAAAAATGATTTCCATCAAACAAATGAATTTTTAGGAATAGCTAAAAAATTTGTAACAAAGCAATTATCCGAAGATTTTGAAGTCACAAAAGCCGATCAAATTGATTTATTAAATCGTTCTGTCGAATATTTTAAATCAAATGATAAATTTGAAAAAGCAGATTTCGAAGAATCAGTTTTTCAAGAACAAGAATTGATCGAATCATTCAAACAATTTGATAGTGCATATAGATACGATAACAATTTAGAACTCGCTGATAGTTTTGAAATATCTGCTCAAGCCGTAAAAAAACAAGCCAGAGTATTTAAGAGCGTACTTAAATTGGATAAAAATTTCCACATATATATACACGGAGATAAAGAATTGATTGAACAAGGCGTTGAAAAAGATGGACGGAAATATTACAAGATTTATTACAATGCTGAGAGTTGATCGCTAAATTTTGATATTATGAAAGTATATAAACCTATTTTTGGAATAATCCTGGTAATTTGTACCCTGAGTGCAACTTCAGTATTTGCTCAAGGCGGCGATCAGATCTTAGATGGAATTGGAGAGACAGGATTAATTGCCCGCTATACCTTTAAAAAGGATGTTAAAGACTGGTCGCGCAACAATTTGCACGGCAGAATTCATGGTTCTGAGGTCAAGTTTGTTGAGGACAAGCTATTTGGATCAGTTCTTTCTTTTCCTGAAGATAATGAGACCTATATTTCTATCCCGGGTGAAGCAGTAACTGGAGAAGAATCTATTAGTATTTCCGGGTGGATATTCCTGCGTTCTGATAGTAAAGATCAAATCTTCTTCGATTTTGGAAAAAATAGTTTGTCGCATTTCTACCTTGCTCCGACTGGTACTAAGAACGATAAGCATTGCCAGGCCCAAATCCTATGTAATTCTGATAAGTACACTATAAATGCACCGGCACTTGCTATTAATAAATGGAATCATTTAGCTCTTGTTATTAATGTTCCATCCAAAACTTTTAGTGCATATATCAATGGAATACTTGTAAGTGATAATAAGGATATTGAGCTAGAATTAGAACAACTGTTTGATAATGACAAAGGGGAAAACAATAAGCTCTATATAGGAAAAGCACTGGATACTGATTATACGTATTTAAATGCCAAATTGTATGATTTCCGAATCTACAGAATCCCTTTGAGTGAAGATCAAGTTGCCAGGATTCATGATAATGCTTTGAAAAAAGAAGAGACGATAGTCCGACGAAGAAGGCCCGAACCAGACCATAATCTTCCAGAGTTTCCCGAAACCACTCCTCAGTTGTACAATGCCTTTTTGAGCAGTGTTCAAGACATTCAGGTGGAGACTGTAGTGGGATATCTACCGCAACTACCGCCTTATATTAAAGGAATTTACGTGACCAATATTGATGGTCCGGAGGTACGAGTACTATGGCCGGCACCCGAGGATAATAGTCAGGTTCTTAGCCCAGGCAGATACACAGTAAAAGGTAGGATTTCCGGAACAGACATACAAGCCAATGCAATTGTCATAGTTAAAGAAGTCAAAGAAACTGTTACACCTAAGCGCACTCTGGAAGTTTTTAATCTTGATCAGGTCATATTAGACACTGATATCCATAATCACAACACAAAATTTATAGAGAACCGTGATAAATTTATAACAGGCCTTATCAATACAAACCCCGACAATTTCCTATATATGTTTCGCAATGCCTTTGGACAGAAACAGCCAGAAGGAGCAAAACCAATGGGGGTATGGGATAGTCAGGAAACAAAATTACGTGGTCATGCTACAGGACATTACCTCAGTGCTTTAGCTCAGGCTTATGCAAGTTCCGCTTACGATATGTCCCTACAGGCTGATTTTGCTGCCAAGATGGAATATATGGTGAATACTCTGTATGATTTGTCACAAATGTCGGGACATGCAAAAACCGCCGGAGGAGAATGTGTATCAGACCCATTAGCTGTGCCACCTGCTGTTGGTAAATCCGATTTTGATTCAGATTTGAGTGAGAATGGCATCCGCACAGATTACTGGAATTGGGGAAAAGGTTTTATCAGCGCCTATCCTCCAGATCAGTTTATAATGTTAGAAAAGGGAGCGAGTTATGGTGGAGATAATACAAAAATCTGGGCTCCATACTATACTCTGCATAAGATCCTGGCCGGACTGATGGATATTTATGAAGTTAGTGGCAATGAAAAGGCACTGGAAATAGTGAAGGGGATGGGCGACTGGGTATATGCCCGGCTTAGTCAGGTACCAAGCTCTACCCTAATAAGTATGTGGAACAAATATATTGCAGGGGAGTTTGGGGGAATGAATGAAGCTATGGCTCGACTGTATCGCTTAAGCGATGAGCCTCGTTATATGGAAGTTGCGCAATTTTTTGATAATGTAAAAGTGTTTTTTGGCGATGAAGATCATTCCCACGGTCTGGCTAAAAATGTAGATATGTTCCGTGGATTACATGCCAACCAACATATACCTCAAATTATGGGAGCTCTCGAAATTTATCGTGATTCATATGATCCGGAATATTATCATATAGCAGAAAATTTCTGGAATATGGCTACCAATGATTATATGTACAGTATTGGTGGAGTGGCAGGAGCTCGTAATCCCAATAATGCCGAATGCTTCACCAGTCAACCGGCAACCCTCTATGAAAATGGTTTCGCAGCTGGTGGCCAGAATGAAACCTGTGCCACTTACAATATGCTCAAATTGACAAGGAACCTATTTCTTTTTAATCAGAGCGCAGAGTTAATGGATTATTACGAGCGCGGCCTGTACAATCATATTCTTGCTTCAGTTGCTGAGCACAGCCCTGCTAATACCTACCACGTGCCTTTGCGGCCAGGTTCCATAAAACAATTTGGCAACGCTAATATGACAGGCTTTACTTGTTGCAACGGCACAGCTCTTGAGAGTAGCACAAAACTTCAAAACTCAATTTATTTTAAAAGTAAGGACAACCAGGATTTGTATGTGAACCTGTATGTACCCTCAACATTAAAATGGACAGAAAGGAACATAACTGTAACGCAAACTACTGCTTACCCAAAAGAAGATCATACTTTATTAAGCATAAAAGGTAGTGGTAGTTTTGACCTTCATGTACGTGTACCCCATTGGGCAAACAAAGGCTTTTTTGTAAAGATAAATGGGAAAGAAGAAAAAGTTAAGGCTGAGCCTGGAAGCTATTTAACTATAAGCAGGGAATGGAAAGACGGGGATACAATTGAGTTGCGCATGCCGTTTCACTTCTACCTGGAACCAATCATGGATCAGCAAAATATCGCCAGCCTGTTTTACGGACCAGTCTTACTGGCTGCTCAAGAGACTGAACCACGAAAAGAATGGCAACAGGTAACATTAAATGCAACAGATATAAGTAAATCGATATCGGGAAACCCTGAACTCTTGGAGTTTAATATTGACGGCATTGTTTTTAAGCCTTTTTATGAAACATATGGACGTCATTCGGTTTATTTGGATGTTATCTTAAAATAAAAACCTTATTGGAGATTGGGCTTGCAGTTCAAATCAATTTTGCGAACCACTACCTGGTGAAGGTAGATATTAAACATAAATAAAATTATGGAAAAGAAATTTACTTGTGCTCTGCTGAGCCTTATTATGTTATCAAGTTTATCATTTGCACAGGATGCTTGGAGTATCAGAGTTAACAACAAGTCGGAGTATTATGGCCCAAGTCTGGCTAATGGGATGACCGGTTTGGTGGCTTCTGCTAAAGAGCTGCAAACAAAGGAGCTTGTGCTAAACGGAGCTTTTGATGTGTACGGACGCGGAGATGGAGTATCCAATATGATCCTGGGTATCAACCAAGCTAATTTTGATGTGGAGTTTGATAATAATGAACATCTTTCTGATCTGGAGACTAAAAACTGGTCGCAAGAGCTAGATATGCAGAACGCCTGGCTTACTACATGGTTTACCTGCAAGGGAGTTGATTTTGAACATCGTATAATTTCTCTCAGACATTTGCCTTTCACCGCTCTCAACACTATCACTATTAAAACAAGCAGGGATGTGCACTTGAAAATATCAGCAATGATGACACTACCTGAAATGCTGTATCCTTTTAAGCAAGAATTTAAGGAGCTAAAGTATCAGCCCGAACCTTTTCCTTTGATGCGCACTGCCGCAAAAAGTCCAACTTCAAAACTCACTCTCGAAGCCTATGATACCTGGCTGTTTGATGGTGAGAGAAAAGATGTGAAGCATGTCATTCATGATGATAGGTCACAATCTGGCTTCATCGAGCTAGATCTTAAAAAAGGAGAATCTTTTACCTTCCATTTGGTGAGTGCCCAAGCTACTAGTTCACATTTTGATGATCCTCAAATGCATGTTGAACGTATGGTTGTTTATGCTGAGGAAGAGGGCGTTGAGCGACTTATATCGCGTCATAAAGCCGCATGGGCACAGCTTTGGGAAGGTGACATTATTATTGAGGGCGACAAGATGGCTCAACAGGATATTCGTTTTGCGCTATATAATTTGTATTCATTTGTGAGAGAGGGATCAGGACAAAGTATGAGTCCAATGGGCCTTTCAGGAAATGGCTATAATGGACATATTTTCTGGGATACAGAACTTTGGATGTACCCTCCCCTATTACTTTTCCATCCTGATATAGCCCGTTCTCTGCTTGATTACCGTTTTGAAAGGTTGGAGGAGGCCAAGCAAAATGCCTTCCTTCATGGGTACCGCGGAGCAAAATTCCCTTGGGAATCTGATGATACGGGCACCGAGGCCACCCCAACCTGGGCTTCATCAGGAACACTTGAGCATCATATAACAGGATGTATTAATGTAGCCTGCTGGGATTATTACAGAGTAAGCGGAGACAAAGACTGGCTAAGAGAAAAGGGCTGGCCGGTATTGAAAGAAACTGCAGATTTCTGGGTTTCAAGAGTTGAAGAAAATGATGCTGGCGAATATGAGATCAATAATGTTGTTGGTGCAGATGAATATGC
>CAYUNU010000041.1:9355-15335 GCA_964446195.1 uncultured Porphyromonadaceae bacterium
GTCACTGATGAGGAACAGATAAAAACCGATCTTAATTACTATGAGCAAAAGATTGATCCAAACGGTCCGGCTATGGGATTTTCAATATTGAGTATCCTACATTCGGCATACGGAAATGAGCAGAAAGCATTTGAACTTTTTGAGCGAGCTTATATCCCTAATAAAAAACCGCCGTATGGAGTTCTTTCTGAATCAAGAGATCGGGCTAATCCCTACTTTGCTACAGGAGCAGGTGGATTATTGCAGATCGTACTGAATGGTTTTGGAGGCCTCCGTGTTACCGATGATGGGATCAGGCAAAAGGCAAGTCCTCTATTGCCAAAGAAATGGGATAAGCTGATTATTAAAGGAGTAGGTTTGAGCAAGGAATCCTATACAATAAAGTAGATCATTAATATGAGAAGACCATTTTTATCCTTATTGATTATTAGCTTATTCAATGTCGCCACGTTTGCTCAACATGGAGAAGCTGACAATCACTCTCTAAAATCACAAAAAATTGATGGTTATCCAATAGCCAATTTTGCCATAGCTGCTAATTTCTCTCAATCAGGTGAGTTTTATAATAATATACTGAGAAACCCGGGACAAATAGGAAAATGGCTTGAAAGCTACGGCAAAGTGTCTTTATCATTACAGATTGGAGATGAGAATATTCGCTTCTCCGACTTCTCAGATAAAGAGATAAATAGAGAATTCCCAATAGTAAGTTTTCAATACAGAAATCATCCTCTTACTGAGGTTAGGGTTCAAGGAGCAAGCTGGGCTCCAATAAGAGAGAACCACATCGATGAAACAGCGTTACCGCTTATTCAATTAGATTTACAGATAGATAAGCTACCAGACCAAGGAAGGGATGCTAAACTGCTTATAGAGACTAGTGGTTTTTTCGGTGGGGCTGTTAATATTAGCAAAGATGGTCATTCATGGATGTGCTCCGACGGAGTTCACGCACTTGTTTCTAATGGAGAGATAATTACTATTAAATCCGGAGTATTGGCCATTCCTTTATCCAATTTCAAAAAATATAAAACTATTCACCTGGCCTTAATACTGTCAGATAATCAATGGCATACAGCCTCCAGCCTCGGTGATCTTGCTTCCATTGGGGCATATGTAATGGAGAACTGGAACAAACTGAGATCATATACTCAGTCCTTTAATAACAAACTTCCTGATTCGGGAGATAAGGAGCTGAACACTCTGATGCGAGCCTATGTGGTTCCTGGTATGATTTTGACAAAATGCACATCTGATGGGGAAGTACTAACAATGGGATATCGTGAACTAAATCAAAGAGATAGTTACTGGACATCTTGGTTGCATCTGATCATGTTCCCTGATCTAGAGAAGAAGATGATAGCTGAATCTGCTGTGGCAATTAGGGCTGATGGAAAAGTTCCCACCACAATTCTCCCCCTCATTGAGAGAGATGACGATCTGGACATCAATGCCTTTTTTATACTTCGCTATTTCCGATATATAAATCATTATAACGATGAGAAATTTGCCCTGATGTATTGGAAAGAAGTGCAACTTGCCATGAACTGGTTGATTACTAGAGATAAGGAAAATGAAGGATTACCACAGCAAAAGTCTTTCTGGGGAGATTGGAAGGATGTTCAGGGTGTGATTGGACGAAAATATTCTCCTTTCACAGGATTTCTTTACCTGGCAGCTCTGAAAGAATGTAAAGATTATGCCATAAAGACAGGAGATAAGCAAGCGGCCAAAGCTTATAAGGTAGCCTATGATCTTGGTTATGAGTTGCTGAACAAATCTGATGATGATGGCGGACTTTGGACCGGAACTCATTACCGACAAGTATGGTATGATGGTAGAAATTGTGATAAGATTCTTCAGGATCAGACTATTGGAGCATTTTACGGAATTATGCCAGAAGATAGAGCGGAGAAGGTTTTTGAAACTTTAAATCATAATAACCTGGGCCGGTTTGGGATCGCAGAAACTTACCCCTATTATCCGGCAGAATTTGGTTATAAGCCAGCTACTTATCATAATGGTGCTGTGTGGCCATGGTTGAGCTTTATGGATATCTGGGCGCGATTAAAAAATGACAGGAAAGATGAAGCCATTGACCTGATAAAAAGAGTTGGAAGAGCAGATATTCTGGATGCTGATTTTTTACCTAATGAACATATCAACAGCCTCACCGGGGAGAATCTGGGCTTTTTCATGCAAGGATGGAACGCGGATTTATTTGGGGTATTCTGGTTTGAACTAAATAAGAACGAGAAAAGATCAAGGAGATAATTGATAGGAAGAAAGAGTGAGAAAGATTATTCATATCGATATCGTTTCATTTTTTGCTTCCGTTGAGCAACGGGATTTTCTTGAATTCAAGTCAAAACCTTTGGTTGTAGGAGGACGAGGACCACGGTATTTACTTACCAGGAGCTACCATGTCGAATTTTCAGGAGGATACAACCCCAGAAAAAAAACAACTCAAAATAAAACTCATCGATGGTATGTAGGACAGCACTATATATACAATATTTAATTCATTATATTTGACAACCTTTGCCTGTTATCATTGAGTTTGACTGATAAAACTAAAACAATGAAAAAGCCTAATCTGCATTTTTACGGTGCTTTAATACTGATATCTGCGTTGTTAAATTCTTGCTTAAGCTTCGACCCGGATAATATGGATGAATGGACAATTGCTGAAAAGGAGTCCTATGAGCATGTGTTGATTGTCCAGGATCAGATTGGAAATGATCTTTACGATTGCTTACTAACTATGGATTCCATGGATGCCATAAATCAGGCCTACCAGGCTTTTTTAAACAGCGAAACAGTGAGCTCAGCGACAATAAATAGTCAGGGTATAGCAGTTCAATACTCCAACGGTATGCGAGGGGGCATATTTTTAAATCCAAGAGATGAGGAGAGTGAGCTTGGAAAGCCCGAGCCTCTGTCTCCGTTGAATTATCAGGAGAACAGTTTGAAATCCTTGGTCAATAAGCGAAAAATGATATTGATTAATCCGCATTATTTTGAGCGAAGGTTTTACACCGATCAGATTAAACGAATAAGTAGCGCAAACCTAAGCAGAGTGGATATTGATCTTTCAACTTTTTATGTAAATGAAGAAGCAACTGTAGACCGTTTTACAGAACTCTCGGGTTATGGCATCATCCAGATTTATTCGCATGGCTGGGCCTGGCCTAAGGAAGAGAATATTACTGATGTTTATTTACTAACCGGGGAAACAGCCAACGATGTCACTTCTGCCAAGTACTGGAATGAACTAAAAACAGGGAACATTCCTATTATGAAGATAGCCGGACCTAATAAATATCTTGTTGCTCCGCAGTTTATTAGGGACTATAACGATTTCAGTAAAGATACTGTCATGTTTTATGGAGGGTTTTGTTACAGTTTCCTGGGCAACTGGCCGGATATTATCGAAACCTTTGCAGATGGATCCTACCTGGGCTTCGACTGGTCGGTTTATACTAATTACAATGCCAATTGGTCTGTCAATTCAATATTTAACCTGAGCGATACAAGCTTGTCACAAGCAATGAATCTGGAAGCCTGGATGCAGGATGCTTCTGTGGAAAAGTCCTATTGGAATGAAGAAGACCAACGTACCGTGCATATTTATTACACAGGCGATGGTGATTTAAAATTGTGGGAGGATGTTTCAGTTTCTTTGGAGCCCCTCTCTGATGATGGCGCTCCTGTAACTGTGCCTGGCGAAGCAGGAGTTCCCTATCCTTTCGAATGCACAGTTGTTTCAACTCTCAGTGAACTGGAATACCTGTGGGACATTGGGGACGGATCCTCGCCCGTTAAAGCAAGCAATGCTGTAAATATTACCTGGAGCGAAAATGGTGATTATGAACTTTCTGTGACAGTATTAAATAAGAATGATGGATCTTCGATCGGAGCGGCAAGCCTAGCAGTTACTATTGGAGAACCTAATGATGATATTATAGAATTCCTTCGATCATGTAGATATGTAGCATCAAGCTTTGGATATACAAGTGCCTTTATTTTTTCACCGGCTGGTGGAGGATCGGCGGTTCATATGTCGGCAAATTGCGATGAACTAACTTTTAGTGGGTTAAGTTTTTCTGGAGAGGCCCAATTAAACGACCTGGGTAGTACATGCTCAATTTCAGGTTCCATAAGTAGCGATGGACAAAAAGTTAGTTATGTTGCAAATGTTGACCTTATAAGCGAATTTACAGGTAAGACCTTTAATAATTATACACTAACGGTAAGCGATTTACCATTAAGCCTTATTAATTACGAAGGAGACGGTAACAGAAACCCGGCAAGAGCAGTTTATGGTCAGGTATATACAGGCAAAGGCTATGATTTCAAAAAGTATGTCACCAAGCTAGAAGGCTATGAGGTTGACGCTTTAGGTGCAACTCATACCGTTACTGGGATTAACTGGGACGAGCTTTCTTATCTGACTTTACAGTTGGGAAAATAAATTACTTATAAGGCATTTCAGAAAACCATCCAAATGGTTGATATCTTCTTTGAAGAAGGTACTCGTATTAAGAGTGGTAATTAATATCAATATTGAGTAAATTAGTTACCACTAGATTTATCTAGTGGATTTAGGAGCAGCGAATAGGCGGGCTTCAGCCCAATCCCCTGATCAACAGATCTACCTCCCCTTCGCCAACTGCTCTGCAACTTCCAGTGCCTTATCAATCTCTTTCTCAGAGTTATAGAAATGTGTGCTAAAACGAATATGATCCTCCCCAACTGCCCTTGGCTGTAACTTGGCTCTTTTCCACATTTCATTCTGCAGATCTTTCCCGGGTATACCTTTAACACCGTAGGTAGTCAGGCCGGCACACATATCCGGATGAACAGAACTATGAATCTCAAATATATTACTCGACTGTAAACCTTTCCTGAGATAATCACCTAACTCCTTGATTCTGGCAATAATTTTATCATGACCGATCTTATTATGAAAATCAATAGCCGCCTCATATCCTACCATCATAGCTGAATTATCGGTACCCCTCTGTGTAAACCGGAAACCCTCATCGTCATGATTATCCCATGAGCCGCTGGGCATACAAGTCCATACATCAGGAGCCAGGTATTTATTAATATACAAAAGACCGGAGCCAGCCGGGGCAAGAAGCCACTTGTGCGGACTAGTAAAATATGCATCACAACCAAGGTCCTTGACATCCACAGATATATGACCAATGGCCTGGGCACCATCGATTACAGTGATAATTCCCTTCGACTTAGCAATAGCACATATTTCCTTAATAGGTAGTATGTCACCTGGCACGCTTAATATATGCGGAAGGGCAATTACCCTCGTTCTGGCATTAATCAGTTTTTTAACTTTATCAATAATATAACCAGGATCGGGAATTGGTGGCTCAATCTGTATCTGTCTGACAGCTATCCCAATACGCTTTTGCAGCATATTCCATCCACTTCCCCCACCCGAGTGCTCCATATTTGTCTGTATAACCTGATCTCCTGCCTTTAGATCAAGTCCATTAGCCATCAGGTTCATCCCCATATGAGCATTCTTGATCAGGGACAGCTCTTTATAATCCGCATTTATCATCTCCCCCAGCTTCTTCCTTAACGAATCATGCGGGAAATATCCGGTAATTATGTCGATTCCCCCATCCGACCAATCAACGCGAGCCATATTCCTGGCATACTCTTGTAAATGACCAGTCATAGCCTCCAGAACAGGAGTAGGTGTAGCACCAATAGTCCCGGTATTCAAATACCCCTCATCAAGAGGCATAGGCATCATCTTCCTCACCTCTGACCAGAATTCCGGATCAGCATTGTTCGGGAATCTCTTTATCCAATTGATAGCTTCAAGCTTATTCGCCGACCCAAGTATAGGCATAGCCGCCAGTAATAATCCTGATTTTCTAAGAAAGTTCCTCCTGGATTCCATATTAATTTGATTTAGTTAATTCAAATATAAGCAATTAACCCG
>CAYUNU010000042.1:0-15123 GCA_964446195.1 uncultured Porphyromonadaceae bacterium
TCGTAAACATGATAAGGCCTAAGGCAAAGCTGATTAGAAAGTCGATCATAACAGAAGAACAAAGGGTAATAGGTCGGGTGCAAGGTAGGTTTTTTTATAGTTCATGACAAAAAAGAATAATATACAAATGAGTACATTTACACACCTAAAAACTATTATGTTGACAGATCTCTTATTACATTATCCCCTTATCCGTTAAGAAATAAATATGAAAGTATTATCTCGTTTTTTGTTATTTATTCTGATGATAGTTTTGGTTTCGTGTGGATCAGCGATTGATGATTCCATATCGCTTGCCGGCAGATGGTTTGTGAAACTGGATCCTGAGAGTTCTTTTACAGGTAAAGAACTTGTTAATCAGGATTTTGATGACGAAATTTCGCTCCCAGGCACTACTGATGAGGCTAAGCTTGGATTAATGACCAGAGACACTGCTTATGGTATTCTCTCTCGTGAGTACGAGTATATTGGTCCTGCCTGGTATCAAAAGAAGGTTATTATTCCTGATGGATGGAGTGACAAGGATGTGACCTTATTTCTGGAAAGGGTACTATGGGAATCAAGAGTTTATCTTGATGGCAAAGAACTAAGTATGCAGGATGCACTTGGCACTCCCCATATTCACAAATTGGGCAGGATAACCCCTGGGGAGCATACAATTACGCTGAGGATTAATAATGACATGGTTCACAATATAGGAGATAAGGGCCATGGCTACGGCGACTACATGCAATCGATATGGAATGGTGTAGTAGGAAAAATCGAGCTCAGGGCCGATAATCGCACTCATATTGAGAACATCAGGATATTTCCATTGCTTGACTCACATTCTTTAAGAGTGGAGATGGATGTTGAGAAGCCTGGAGGTGATACGATAAGATATTTTTTTAGGATAAGGGAGAAAGACAGCAGAAAAAAAATTCATGAAGAGAACTTAACGAGTCCTGATAAAAAGATAAGCATAATTCTGGAGCCAGATAAGGAGATTCAATTTTGGAATGAATTTAATCCTTTTATGTACGAGCTGGAGGTTGTTGCAGAGCCTGATGAAAATGCTGATTCCAGGAGACTAAGCTTTGGATTCAGTGAAGTGAGCAAGTCGGAACATCACGTACTGATAAACAAGGAGAAGGTATTTTTGAGGGGCAATCTCGACTGCATTCATTTTCCTTTGACTGGTTATCCTGCTATGGATGTTTATTCCTGGAAGAAAATTTTCAAAACTTACAAGGAATATGGTTTGAACCATGTAAGGTTTCACTCCTGGTGTCCACCTGAGGCAGCATTTGAAGCGGCTGATGAATTAGGCATTTACATACAAGCTGAGGCATCGGTTTGGATTGATTGGTGGATGGGAACGGATATGGTTGCCAGGGGTCGTCCTGAGATGGATACGAAGGGTAAGCCTCAGGGTATTGGGAGAGGAGATGAAAATGCGGATAGATTTATCCGGGATGAGATGCAGCGGGTTGTAGACACCTATGGTAATCATCCATCCTTCATTTTATTTTGCATTGGGAACGAACTGGGGAGCAGCGACTTTGACTTAATGGGTAAGTGGATTGGTGAATTAAAGAAGTACGATCCCAGAAGGTTGTATGCAGCCTCATCTGCACGTACAATAACTGCCAACTGCGACTATTCGGCCACACATAATGTTCCGGGAATTGGTGGGGTAAGACAGAGGATGTTTAACAATAAGAACTGGGATTATGAAGATCAATACAGCAGAGCTGAAGTTCCCATTATTGCCCATGAGATTGGTCAATGGCCGGTTTATCCTGATTGGGATGAGATTGACAAATACACAGGTGTATTAAGGCCAAGAAACCTTGAGCAGCTGAAGAATATTGCCTCGAAAACAGGCCTTTTAAATCAGGATAAAGAATTTAAGGAAGCCTCAGGGAGATTATCTGCATTGTTATACAAAGATGAGATTGAATCTTTTATGAGAACGCCATCCTGTGCCGGTTTCCAGTTACTGAGCATGCAGGATTACATTGGTCAGGGTGAAGCAGTTATAGGTTGGCTCGATTCCTTTTACGAATCGAAGGGAACACTTGATCCTGATGAAGCGAAGCAATATTTGAACGATGTTGTTCCCTTGTTATCTCTGCCGGCATATACCTGGTATAGTGGTGATATGATTGAGGTGGATGTTTTGCTGCATCAATTTGGACCCAGGGATTTAACAAATCAGAAAATCACTTGTTCGCTGACTGATCAGGATGGAAACATTAAGTATAAAGAACATATAGATGCGAGGGATTATCAGAAGGGGATGTTGCATGAGGTAACAAAACTATCGATTCCATTGCCTGAGACAGGGAATGCCGGTAAGTACCTTATTAAGTTAGAATTGGCAGGCACCTATTACATGAACAGCTGGCCCATTTGGATTTATCCGGCAGATCTTTCCGTTGCGGACGGGGACGTAATTATTTCCAACACATTAGATGAGGCGACGTTTGCTCAGTTAGAAGATGGGCGATCGGTATTGCTTTTTGCTAATGCTTTAGGTGATCCTGATTCTCAGATCAATGCTGCTTTCAAGCCCTTGTATTGGTCGGCTTCCTTCTTTCCGGGGCAATCGATCGAGACCCTTGGCTCCCTGATAGATAGCGAGCATCCTGCCCTAGCCTCTTTCCCCACGGATAAATTTGCCTCGTGGAATTGGTGGGATCTTTGCGCTGGAGCCAAGGCCTTTGATTTGACTGATGCTTTTGAAATTGTTCACCCAATTATTCAGCCCGTCAGTGATTTTCATTTCAGCAAACGTTTAGGGAGCATATTTGAAGTAAAAGTTGGCAAAGGAAAACTAATGGTATGTGGTTATGACCTTTCGTCAGGTAGGGATTCCTTGCCCGAGGTCAGGCAGCTGCGTTATAGTATACTGAGATACATGAATTCAGGGAATTTTAATCCTGATGTTGAATTAGGAATTGACTACCTGAAAAACCTATTTCCTCATTATGGAATTGTTATAAGTGAGGCACCCTCAGGATTTGAAAATGCAGGATTATATGTTGAATCTGCGGGTAATCAGAAAGATCAGGGGAACGGCTCCTGGTTGAACGAAATTGACAAGATTATCAAACAGGATAAAATAGGATACACCATAGAGGCTGACGGTTGTTGGAAGGATGATATCAGCACTGCCTGGTTTGGAAAAACTATGGAAATTAATCTGGATGTTCCATCAGGGTCGATAGGCAAGGTTTTCCTTTTTTGTCATGATTGGAGCAATCAGAACAGGGATGGATCAATAGATATTGAAAATCGCAAGTTTACCATCGGAAAACATGATGGTGAGGGTAAGTGGATCAGTATGGATTTCATGAGGGAGGACACTCAGGATGGGGAACTTAGTATTAGGATAAAATCCTCTTCAGGGCCGAATATTATGGTATCCAGGATGGCGGTTTTTGTTGAGTAACTGGGTTGCGGGTTGCGGGTTGCGGGTTGCGGGTTGCGGGTTGCGGGTTGCGGGTTGCGGGTTTTAAACTTTTAATTGAGATATATTATGAAAAAGGTTTTTTTGGTTTTTCTGAGTGGGGTTTTGTTGTTCTCTTGTAGTCAGTTGCCTGCGCCCACTGATGAGGACATTGTGGCTTTTCAGGCTTCTATTGTAAAACACGATGGTGGTGGTGATAATCAGTCTGATTGGGAGCAGATGCAGAATGATTCTATTGATGCAGCTTTTGCGAAGTGGGATATTATGCAAGCCAGTCTGGATCAGATCAATGCGATCTCCAAAGGTGGCATATTGTATAAAAACCAACATCTCAGGGCATTAGTATATCCACGCTTGCTTGAGCTTGCCAAGGAAAATACTCTTGATGGTGCTAATGCCAAGAGCATTAGCATTGTAAACTTCCCGATGGATCCTGATTTGCCCGATGAAGAGAACCAGCTCAATTGGGCCAGGGCTTACATTGAGTTTGCTGATCATCCGGCACTTGACGCTTACATGCATCAGGAAGGATATGGAAGCACTGCAATATTCGGCCGCTTACAATTTTTGGATCACAAGGCAGTGGTTGAAACTGGATTATTGCATAAGTTAGTTCCATTGCTCGACATGGAGATGGGGCCAATGCTTGCTTCGACTGCTGTACAGCTATTTGATGAAGCATCCGACCCCGAGCTTGGGTTTTCGGCTGACTCTATTGAGATTGTGAGGGTTAAAGCTTTAAAATTGACTGAACAGGCGAAGGAATTTTACTTGAATGCTGAGGAGAACAAATCGAGGAGAACCCGACTAAATTATATTGATCAGATTACGGCTTTTTTATCCGGACCATTTGCAAAAGGCTCGCTGATGGGTAATGTAGCACCGGAGGTTCCATTTTACTGGTGCAGTGATGGAAAGACCAAGAGTTTAGCAGATTGGAAGGGCAAAGTTGTTATTGTTGATTTCTGGGCTACCTGGTGTGGCCCATGTGTAGGAGCTTTCCCCAACGTCAGGAAATTACAGGAAAGGTACAAGGACTATAATGTTGAGATTGTTGGTGTTACAGCAGTTCAGGGTTATCATTTCGACAGGAAGAACAATGAACGTATAAGGCTACCTGATGATCCTGAAACGGAGATGGAGATGATGAGGGGGTTTATGGAAGACTTTGACATGACTTGGAAGGTTGCTTTTTCCGACGAGGAATTTAATCCTGATTTTGGTGTACGTGGGATACCTCATGTTGCCATCATTGACACTGAAGGTAAGGTTAGGTTCAATATGTTGAGGCCTTATGAGCCACCCTACCATGAGGCAGAGAAGATAGATGCATTATTGAAAGAAGCGGGTCTTCCCTACCCTTCAGAACCTATGGAAAAGACTAATTGGGGGCATGAGTAGTTGACAGGAAGCTTATTGTTTTACTAACTGACTGGTATCCTGAGATTTTCTTAAGCACATCTCCTTCAGGAGACACAAGTATTAAGGTTGGGTATCCTGTCACCTTATATTTTTTCACCAGGTCGCGATTATCGTCGCCATCGACTTTAACACAGGTAATTTTTTCTGTTTCTAAGATTACATCATCAGCGGTATATACCCATTGATCCATATTTTTACAGGGGCCGCACCAGGTTGTTTCAAAGTCGATAAATAGGTGTTGCTTGTTCTTTTTTGCCAGAGCAAAGCTTGTTTTGTAGTCGTGTGAGAAGTCAACTTTTTTCCCACTTCTTTTGGATGCTCTATCGGGAGCCAGCTCATCTTTCTCAGCTTCCTCTTCTGCTCTGGTGATTTGAGGCTCAACTTTTTTAATCCATACTTCTCTTCCAGATATGAGGATACTATCTATACCATAAGCTTGTTCTCCCAGCCAGTTATGGGAATCGGCTCCTTTGGCCAATTTACTTTGATAGAGATCTGTTCTGCTCGAATCGGGGCTGATGGCCCACGAATCATTGCGATCGAATACCCCATCCATTTGGCTTTCTGTAAGCATCAAGCATATAATCCCCTCTTCTGTTTCTATCCGGCCTTCCATCCAACCTCGGCGGGAGAAGCGCATTACTGGTTCGGCATCAGGCTCCAGGGGGTCAAAGACGTACCATAAGGACAGCGGGTATGGATTGACAAGAGCCTTTTGTCCTTTAGTTTTCTTGAATGGCACCTTTACCACACCAGAGAAGCTCGACCACATTTTCCCTCGGCTTTCATTTGGTGTACATATGAGTGTTGTATCTCCTTCATCGTTGAACGCTCCATTACGGTTGAGGTCGATTTGAAGTTGGTTAAAGCCGACATCAGGATTACTTGAGCTCATCAATATATTTATTGGATTTAGATCTTCAGGTCCGAGGAAGAGTTCTGCTTTTAGGCCATCTGACTGTTTTGTCATTTGTAATTTCTCACCTTTGGGGCTCCATCGTGGGCCTCGATTTTCTTTTCCGGGGGAGAAAGGTTCTAAGGTAACTTTAATCAGGCCATCTACATTTTGATCTTCATTTTGGCATCCAGAGAGACATACCAGTGCCAATAAAATCAGGATAAAGTTTTTCATTCTCAAGTCTTATAATGATTTGCTCAATTTATGTAATTGTTCCAGTCCGTATATTATTATAGGCATTGGGGTTTCGGTTTTATAGGCCTTGATCATCGCTTTGGCCACATCTTGACCGCTTATAGGTCTGTATTTTCTTAAGCCTGGTATCCATAGCAAAGCTTTCCCCAGGAAAACCCCAATTTTTTCGCCTGTTCTATTTTCAGGTCTTTCTCCTTCCAGGACTGAAGGTTGAATAATTATGAATCTATCGAAGCCCAGTTTAGAAATGTCTCTATCCAGATTGCCCTTCATCCGGGTATAAAAGACCTTTGAATTGGGGTTAGCGCCGGGTGATGAAACCAGTACACAATCCAGAACGCCATTTTCTGCTGCCAATCGGGCTACCAGGTATTGATAGTGGTAATCAATTTTATATTGTTTTTCCTTGCTTCCGGCTTTTTTCAGGGTAGTCCCAAAGGCTGCAAACAGAACATCTCCAACAACTTTGTCGGCCCAATCTTCGGGTTGGTCAAAATCGATTATTATTTCCTCTATTTTAAGGTGTTCTACTCCGGTTGACCGGCGGGTTAAAACTTTCACTTTGGAAAAACTATTATCGCTCAATAGATTGTTTAGGAGATTTGATCCAACGAGTCCTGTAGCGCCAATAAGTATAGCTGTTTTCATATGTAGGTAAAGGTATACTTTTTTGGTAATTACCTATAATTTAGGCAACTTCACTAAAAAAGAAATTTAGATGAGCAACAAGGAGTTTATTATTGATCCTGAGCAAATTAAGGATCTAATCAAGCCCATGGGATACAGTATTGTTTCCAATAAAATATCTCAGGATGGGATGTCTGTTGGCTTCATGTACAGGGAGGAGCCCTTTGATGAAGAAGATTCGGGGTGGAGATTTCTATCTGGTACAGAAACTGAAGATTACCTTGATAATGACTCAAACAGCAAGGCTATAGGAGTTAATGCTGTAGCTAATCATGATCCTGCCATTATTCCTTATCTCAGAAAGCCGGAGGAAACTGCCTGGGAGAGGGTTTCGGGATCGGATGAATTTACACAAACGGAAGACTACTAAGCTTTATGGAAAAGATAAAATGGGGCATCATTGGTACGGGTAATATAGCTCACAAGCTTGCAAAGGATATGCAGCAGGTGGAGGATGGCGAAATACTAGCGATTGCTTCCCGTTCACAGGCAAAGGCTGATATTTTCGCCAAGGAGTTTGGTATTACCAGGGCTTATGACAGTTATGAGAAGTTAGCCCTTGATCCTGACATCCAAGCTGTTTACATAGCTACACCTCACACCAATCATTATAGCAGCACTTTATTGATGTTAAGAAACAAGAAGGCTGTTTTATGCGAGAAACCTTTAGCAGTCAATGCTAGCCAGGCAAAGGAGATGATAAGGGTAGCAATGGAGAATGGTGTATTACTTTTAGATGCTCTCTGGTCGGTTTTTTTACCGGGGATGCTCAAGGTCCAGGAATGGATAGATGCCGGATATTTGGGTGATCTCAAAATGATTACTTCAGAATTTGGCTTTACTTCGGATGTTGAGCCTGAGGGGAGGTTATATAATCCTGATTTAGCGGGTGGGGCTTTACTTGACATTGGTATTTACACAATTTTATTACCCTATTGGATATACGGATGTAAGCCTAGCAGGCTTCAGGCTATATCGATGGAGACGAGTACCGGTGTAGATGAGCAAACTGCTATTAGCATGTATTTCCCTGATGGTAGAATGGCCCAGGCTATATCTGGTATTAACACTCCTCTTTCCAACACATCAACAATATATGGGACAAAGGGTTACATCAGGATGCCAGAATATTGGAAGGCTCAAAAAATACTTTTAAAATCAGAGGAGAAAGAAGAATATTTTGAGGATAGCAGGACAAGCTGGGGGTATGAATTTGAGGCGCGTGAGGTCAATACACTCATTAGGGATGGGAAGAAAGAAAGCTCAGTTGTGAGCTATAAAAAGAGCATTGAGCTCATGGAGATTTTGGATGAAGTTAGGGAGAGGATTGGGCTAAGGTATCCATTTGAGTGATTCGAGTTACGAGTTGCGAGTTGCGAGTTGCGAGCTGCGAGTTGCGAGTTGCGAGTTGCGAGCTGCGAGTTGCGAGTGTGGGTATAGTAACAAATTAATAAACTTGATAAAGATGAAGATTAGATTTTTGATTTTAATTGTCGGTTTGATAATGGTTTCTGCATGTAGCAGTAAAAAGGTTAATCCTGATGAAGAGGATTGGGTTCAATTGTTTAATGGTAAAGATTTAAGTGGCTGGGATTTCAAGATCACCAAGCATGCTTTGAATGAGAATTACAACAATACTGTTCGTGTAGAGGATGGAGTAATGAAAGTTTGTTATGATGGTTACGATAGTTTTGACGGTGAGTTCACTCATATCTTTTATCAGGAAAAATTTTCTTATTACAAATTGCGTGTAGAGTATAGATTTACGGGAGAGCAGGTGACTGGCGGTCCGGGGTGGGCAATTCGCAACAGTGGAGTCATGATTCATTCTCAATCTGCGGCAAGCATGGGTTTAGATCAGTCCTTTCCGACCTCTATTGAAGTTCAGTATTTAGGAGGTTTAAGTGATGGTAATTCGAGAAGCACGGCTAATTTATGCACACCCGGCACCAATGTTGAGATGTACGGTGATCTCTTCAGGCAGCATTGCACTAATTCGGATGCAAAAACCTATGATGGTGATCAATGGGTTATGGTAGAGGCTGTTGTATACGGCGACTCCACGATTGCCCATGTTGTTGAGGGTGATACCGTTATCTCTTACCAGAAGCCTCAGTTGGACGACAATGATCCTTTATATGCCGAGATGCTTAAGCATTATGGGAGCAGGGTTATTTCCAGTGGTTACCTTGCGCTTCAGGGTGAAAGTCATCCTGTTGAATTCAGAAAAGTTGAGCTTTTAAATCTTGAAGGATGCACTGATCCCAAGGCTCTAAATTACAAATCATATTTTATCAAATCAGACAATAGTCGGTGCATTTATAAAAAGTAAAAATCTGATTACCAAAATTTTATCTTAGAATAAAATTGTGGGATTTTGTTTTGAACATCAATAAAAAATTTATCTTTACATATTATTGAATTACACATTTATTGCTAAAAAGCTTATTATGAACATTTATGTAGGAAGTCTTCATTATGATCTGAGTGAAGATGAATTAAAAGGAGTTTTTGAAGCGTATGGGGAAGTCAGTTCCGTGCGTATTATTACAGACAAATTTACTGGCAGAAGTAAAGGTTTTGGTTTTGTTGAAATGACAGACAATGACGCAGCAAACCGGGCTATCGAAGAATTGAATGAGTCGGAAGTGAAGGGAAGGACAATTCGGGTTAACGAATCTATTGAACGTAAAGACCGTGGAGACCGTGGAGACCGCAGAGGTGGTGGTGGTTTTGGCGGCGGCAACCGTGGTGGCGGCGGTGGAGGAAACAGAAGAGATGATAATTACCGTTCAAGATATTAGAATCAAAAGCATTAAAAGAGGGTATGAGTTTTTCACTCGAAGAACTGCCCTCTTTTTATATTCTTCCTAAGCCACAAGGCAACATTAACCAGGGCAATCAGAACAGGCACTTCCACAAGAGGACCTATTACCGCGGCAAAAGCTTCTCCTGAGTTAATTCCAAATACTGCAATAGCGACAGCTATTGCCAATTCAAAGTTATTACTAGCAGCTGTAAATGCAATTGTCACTGTTTTAGGGTAATCTGCTCCAATTCGTTTACCCATAAAAAAGGACACGAAGAACATGATAATAAAATATATTATCAGGGGGATTGCTATCCTCACAACATCGAGAGGCAATTGAATGATGTATTCTCCTTTGAGGGAAAACATAACCAGGATAGTGAACAAAAGAGCGATAAGCGTAAAAGGGCTGATAATGGGAACAAACCTGGTATTGTACCATTCCTTATTTTTCAGGCGAATAAGGATAAAACGGGTTAGGAAACCTTCAAGAAATTTGTTTCGTAAATACACATAAACACTTTTTGCAATAGCCACCATAGTCACGTCCACTTTGAAAGTATCCAGTCCGAACCATCCCGGTAGAACGGTAATAAAAACGAAGGCATACGCAGAGAAAAACAATACTTGAAAAATACTATTAAAGGCCACTAAGCCGGCAGCATATTCAGAATCTCCTTTAGCAAGATCATTCCAAACGATTACCATAGCGATACATCTGGCAAGACCAATTAGGATAAGGCCCACCATATAATGAGGATGGTTGGGTAGAAATATGATAGCAAGCAAGAACATTAGGATTGGACCGATTACCCAATTTTGCAAGAGAGACAAAACCAGGATTTTCCAATTTTTAAATACCCTTCCCAGCTCTTCGTACCTGACTTTAGCCAGCGGGGGATACATCATTACTATCAGGCCTATAG
Source organism: uncultured Porphyromonadaceae bacterium (assembly GCA_964446195.1). GTDB lineage: Bacteria > Bacteroidota > Bacteroidia > Bacteroidales > UBA12481 > JAUVKA01. The sequence continues at coordinate 10,452 of CAYUNU010000042.1, forward strand.
CGATAGGGATATTTGTTGTTCCGTGGCTCATACTTTCCCAGAAAGAGGACACATCAGGAAAAAAATAACCTGAAGACACTCCGATTATCATGGCCAAAAAGATCCATAATGTTAAATATCGATCGAGAAATTTTAATTTTTTCATATCAGGAATAATTATAATTGCATCATCTCATTATCTGGCACTTATAAATTATTTTGTTTTTGCAATTCATCATACAAGGACTTAAAAGAAATTTTAATTTCATCTCTTATTCTTCGGAACTCGCTCCAAATGAACTCTTCGTCTCCTACTGCATCAGATGGATCTTCGAACCCCATATGCAAGCGATTTTTAACCTCACCCAGGAAAGATGGGCAATTTTCATTTGCTCCACCGCAGACGGTGATTACATAGTCCCATTTTTCGTCAATATACTTCTCCACAGAGTCTGAAGTATGGTGGCTTATATCTAGTCCTAATTCCCTCATTACAGCCACAGCCTTCTGATTTAGGTATCCAGAAGCCTCGGTTCCAGCTGACCTAACATAGAGACTTTTGTCGAAGGATTCCATGAAGCCATGAGCCATTTGGCTACGGCATGAATTACCGGTACATAATATTAGAATTCGCATAGCATTTGCATTTCGTATAATTACGAACAAAGGTAATCCTTAGGTCGAGATTAAGCAAGTTTTAGGATCTAATAACGATAACAATTATGAGGACATTCAAAAACTTATTATATTGTAATAAAACCAAAAGCTTTGCGTCAAACAGTCGAGCAAACAAGTTGATGGAAAAAATCACCGAAAAAGAATTTCTTGAGCAAGTAACCAAGCATCAAAACATTATCCACAAGGTGTGTAATATGTTTTGTCGGGATGAGGATGACAGGCGTGATTTATTTCAGGAGATAACTATCAAGTTATGGATGGGGCATGAATCATTTACGGGACAGGCAGCTTTGACTACCTGGATGTACAGGGTTTCACTTAATACGGCAATAACGCTAAAGAGGAAGAAGAGAAAGATTCACGAAACGCAATCTTTGCATCCTAATATACCGGCTTATGTAGAGGAAGATGGAGGAGTGACCCAGAATGAGATTGACGAGTTATACAGGGCGATTAATCAGCTGGAAAACATTGATCGTGCGATTATTCTGTTGTATTTAGAGGAGAAATCGTATGAAGAGATTGGTGAGATCATGGGAATAACAAGGACTCATGTTGGTGTAAAAATCACTCGGATAAAGAAAAAACTCGAAAAGAACTTACAACACATTAAGGACTGAGGGGGCATCAAAATGGAATTAGATGATTTGAAAAAAGTGTGGACAAAAATCAACATTGATACCGGGCAACCGACTTATTCAGCAGAGGACATTGCTGCTTTCAGGAAGGCCAGATCTAAGGATTTTTCAACATGGATACAGAATGGGTTAATCATTGATATCATACTGAAAGGGATATTTATTTTAGCTTTTTCTGTTTTGGCGATATTGCTCAGGGAATCTATAGGCTATGTTATTATATCTATCGCCACTATATTAATATCAGGATTATTAATACTTATTGAGTTTAGGTATTTACATGGATCCAAGGATTTAGACAGAAAGGACAATTCCGTTCAGGAAGGAATCAGGGCCAAGTTAAAATTCCTCAAGACTTATTATTACCGTATTCAATTCATGCAAGGTTTAAGCAATCCTATTTTTGTAGGTGCTGGGGTGAGTTTTTATTATTTAAAAAAATACGGGGGTATTAGCATTAGCAGTTTTGAAGACATATTAGTTTTAATTATTCTTCTTGTTGTTTCCTTTTTATTCACATTACCGACCACCTTAAGTCTTTATGGTTACCATTACAGGGTTCTTAAAACCTCGGCAGTTAGTCTTGAGAATGAAGAATCGTGGAAAAGTGTGATAAGCAAGTATGAAAAACACAATAAAGTACTTTCATGGGCATTGGGATCACTTTTGCTTATTGGGCTTATTTTGCTTGCTTGCCTAATATTTTTATAATCCCTGCTTCAATTCAGGATTTAAGGATGGAAACGGCCTAAGCAAAAACTCAAGGAAGGATCAATCATTAATAATCGTCAGAACCGTCATCAATAAAATCATCACCAATAAGCGGTTCAGTATCCGGATGTTTATCCGAAAGCTCATCCTTAGCAACATCTGTTAGCATACCATCATCATCATAGTCGTCATCACCCTCTACGATTGCCACAGCTTGGTTAATAGTCATTCTCACCAAATAATATTTCTCTTCGGTTTCAAATGGCAATGCACTAACCAAATTCCCATCCTTGTTTGTAAAAGTAATTAGGTGCTGACTAAAACCCTGTTGGTAGGTCAGTTTAATTTGCTCTTGAATTGCTGGTTCAAGTTTCTCGAAATCCTTTATTACACGTGGTTTAGCTTGATTCATAAAATGAAAATCAAATGATCCTATGAATAAAATTACATGGGATAAATATAGGAGGTTTTTAAGAACCTCCAACACCAAAACGGGTTGGAATTGAATAATTATTAAAATAGATCCATAATTCACTAAATTTCATTATATTATGTGTCTAAAAACTCATAATCATGTCCAATATCGATCATTTACCAAATACTGAAATGATGCCTGGGTGGGGTTTTCATTTGATGCGCATGTCGTGGAAAGTATTAGACATTTTTTCTGATCCTTCAAGAACACTTGATCAATTCAACATCCAGGAAGGCTGGCACATCATTGATTATGGATGTGGGCCTGGTAGATATATAAAAAGGGCTTCTGAGCTAGTTGGTAAGGCGGGAAGGGTTTATGCAGTAGACATTCATGATATTGCGTTAAACTGTGTAAGGAAGTGCAAAAAGAAGAATCAGTTATCAAATGTTTATCCTGTTAAGGCAAAAGCTTACTTTGTTCCTATTCCTGAGAATTCAGCTGATCTAATATACGTTCTTGACGTATTTCACATGGTTAGTCAGCCAAAGCTATTTCTTCAGGAACTGCACAGATTGATAAAAGGATCGGGTTACATAATTCTTGAAGATGGGCATCAGAAACGTCAGAAAACTATAAACAAAGTTCTTTCTTCGATGATCTGGGAAATCAAGGATCAAACGTCCACGCATTTAGTATTAATACCTAAATACAAAATATCATAAAATTAGGACATCATTTCTTCCATTTTATTCCACACCCAATGCTAGGTATTTGAACTTCTGGAACAGCACCCCCATCTATAAGCATATTAATTGCCTTCCTTAAATCATTGCCAGTTGTAGGTTTTCCATTAGATGGCCTTGAGTCATCCAATTGCCCTCGATAGACAAGCTTAAGATTTCCATCAAAAAGGAAAAAGTCGGGTGTACAAGCGGCATGATAAGCTTTGGCCACATCCTGTGATTCATCATATAGATAAGGAAACGGATACCCCTCTTTTTTCGCCACTTTAGCCATGTTATCGGGAGAATCTTGTGGATAAGCTCCAACATCATTACTAGAAATTGCGATAATAGAGACTCCTAATTTGATAAAATCATTAGCCAGTTGAACAAGTTCCTTATTCACATGAATCACGTATGGACAATGATTACATATGAACATAATCAGGTTTGCCTTGTTTGAGGCGATGTCCTTTAAAGAAAAAATTTCGCCGGATATTGTATCGGGCAGGATAAAATCAGGTGCTTTTGTACCTAATGGAAGCATATTACTCTCTATAGCCATATTTTTTTTCAGATTATTTTAAATATTTTCCTTCGAATCCTCTTAAAAAAATATCTGTGAAATAAAAATATATAAATTAACATAACTTTTCTACCCTCCTTCCCACAAATAAAACCAATCATTAAAATAAATAGATATTTTTTCAATAATACTACTCCCATTTCCCTACGTCTTTCACTACGTCTTTTTGCTATAATTAATATATGTAAAATAAACCATATCTAGCAAACAGATTATCCCTAATTGTTTATCATAAAGTTCTTTTTTGCTGTTTTTTAAGGTTTTATCAATTTTTATTCATCAATAATTTAAGTAAACCTATACAATAAAAAAAATTCTAAAACTATATTTCTACAATATATTAACTACTCTCTAAACACTTCAAATATCAATATATTTCTTTCTCGCCCTGATCTCACAGATAAAGTAAAACCTATGAAAAAATTCAACAATACATTTCCAGGAATTGGTGATGATAACTTATTCAAACAAGATTAGGTATTTGCTAACAAATTTGAATTATTTAACAAAATAGCCAAACTTTTTTATATTATTAATCTCATATACTGACTATTAAGTATTTATTATTATTATTTTTTTCATATATTTGAAATAGGTGAGTACAATGCTATTGTTAGGAAGAATGGTTATTAATTGGCAACAACTTTATTAGTCTCATTTTCAGTGGTATTAAAGAGGTAAAAGCATTAGATTTTGCAAAAAAAGTGATAATGGAGTATTTAAACCGAAAGGCCTTAAAGCACAAGCTTTTCAGGTATCCTTGACGGCAAAAAACTTCTTTTTACAAAAAAAGGAACAAAATCGACTGAGCGATTAACAAAAAAAGTTAATAAAATGTTCGCAAGTGTTCGATTTTTAGTTAAATTTACCTCCAGATAGAGCCATTTTTTCTGACAAGCTTAAAGATTTGACCAACTTTTGATGAAATTTTCCTCGGAAG
>CAYUNU010000043.1:0-4017 GCA_964446195.1 uncultured Porphyromonadaceae bacterium
GTGGAAGTTTTAACCGGTGTTACAATTTCTGAAATTAATTCTTTAGCCAACATACACTGAGAAAATATCCTTAATTTTGATTTGAAAAGAAGATACAAATATCATGACCAGACTCAGTGTAAATATAAATAAAATTGCAACACTCAGGAATGCCCGCGGTGGAGACTTGCCCAGCGTAACCGAAGCAGCTATTAATTGCCAGAGATTTGGCTCGCAAGGAATTACAGTACATCCAAGGCCTGATGAGAGACATATCAGGTATCAAGATGTTTTGGACCTTAAACCCCTGGTTTACACCGAGTTTAATATCGAAGGTTATCCAGGTGAAAAATTTATTGAACTTGTTCTTGAGGTTATGCCGGATCAGGTAACCCTCGTTCCCGATCCACCTGATGCATTAACATCAAATGCCGGATGGGATACTATCAAACATGAGAAGTTCCTGACTCAAACCATAAAACGATTTCATGAAAAAGGGATAAGGACATCTATCTTTATCGACACTAATATTGATAATATAAAAAACTCTGCTAAAACTGGCACAGACCGAGTTGAACTATACACAGAACCATATGCCCAGGAATACCATTACAACCCGGGCAAAGCAGTTGAACCTTTTACCTTAGCAGCTGAAGAAGCAATCAAAAACGGGCTTGGCATTAATGCCGGCCATGATTTAAGTCTGGATAACCTTGCTTTTTTTGCCAAAAATGTACCTGGCCTAATGGAAGTAAGTATTGGACATGCACTTATTGCTGATGCGCTGTATCTGGGACTGGAAAACACAATTAGGTTGTACAAAAGACAACTTACTTAATCCCCAGGAATTCAGGAAATTATAAATCGCTTAACTATTTTGGCGAAAGTGTCAGGCTGCTCAGCATGCAGCCAATGGCCGGCATTTTTAAGTGATACCAGTGTGGATAGTGGAAACATTTTTTTGATCTGGGTTTCATCCTCTTCGACTATATAATCTGAATTTGCGCCTCTGATAAATAAAACCGGGAAGTTCCTGATTCCCTCACTGTCCAATTGATCCTTACCAATACTATCTGAAATATCATAAAGGTTATCCTTTAAAACGGAAAGGTTTATTTTCCATTGATAGTGATGGTCATCTCCTTTTTTTAAATTTTTCATCAGGAACTTTCTCAATCTTTCATCTGGCAGAAATTCTTTCATCTGTTTATCGGCATCAGACAAACTTTCAATTTTTCCTAAATCAATCTTCATCAATGATTGAATTATCCTTTCGTGAGTTTTTATATGATTTCGATTTTGATCATTTGTATAAGAACCAGGACTTATATCGGCAATTATTAGCTTAGTTAGCATATGTGGGTATGTAAGAGCAAATCGCATTGCAACCTTACCCCCCATTGAATGACCCAGGATCATAGCCTTCTCAATTCCCTGCTGATCCATAAACTCTTTAATATCCTTCGTCAGAACATCATAATTATGTTCGCTGGCATGAGGCGAACTACCATGATTTCTCTGATCTATCAAATAAACCTCACAAAAGCCAGACAAAACTTTTGCTATACTTAGCCAGTTATCACCTGCACCATAAAGACCATGGAGAATAATTAGCGGATGGCCGGAGCCTAGTTTACGAAAGTTCAAATTCATCAGTGGAAATACTATTCAATTATAATTATCTCTTCATCACTTAGGAGAGCCTCACCTTTCCATCTTAAGATTAGCTGGGCCAATGCTAGAACATCCTTCTGACAATAAGTAACTATGCGGGATAAATCATCATCCTCATAATACACTCTGGCCACATCTGCTCCATCAATATCATCCTTCGGGGTTGGAATATCAAAAAGAGCACTTAAAAGATTAAGAGAGGTGAAATTTTTATACTCCCCAAATTTCCAAATTTCCATAGTATCAAGAAATTTCATCTCCCATGGTTTCTTACCAGCAATATCAAGTATAGCTGGTAATTTGACACCATTAATTAACATACGTCTGGCCAGGTAAGGGAAATCAAAATCTTTTCCATTATGAGCACATAGATTTTTTTCACCCTCTGCAATAAACTTTCTGAGCATACCAGCAAAATCTATAAGTAGTTGTTTCTCATCATGTCCTGCATATGATTTCATTCTAAACGCTTGCTTGGAGCCTTGCCATGAAAACATACCAACAGATACGCACACTATTTTCCCAAACTCAGCGTAGATACCTGCTCTGTCATAGACTTCGGCAGCAGTATTATCATCTTTTCTAAAATAAGCAGATTTCGTCTCCCACAATTCCTGAAACTTTTCCGGCATTTCTGTCCACTTAGAATACTGAGGGACAGTCTCAATATCCAGAAAAAGCAGGTTATCTTTTTTTATGTTGTTAAGCATCGTGTATCAATTTTGCCAATATTAATGGGATTCGCCCTCCTTCAAATGTTGTTGAATTAGTGTAATGAGTATCCCTATGCCAACCTCATTGTTCCCACCCTGTGGAATTATGACATCGGCATATCGTTTTGAGGGCTCTATAAATTCGAGGTGCATTGGTTTTACTGTTTTTTCATATCGATCCAGAACTTTTTTAACAGACCTGCCTCTCTCCTCAATATCTCTCATAATAACTCTGCCAAGCCTATCATCAGCATCCGCATCAACATAAACCTTTAGATCCATCAAATCACATAAAGGTCGATGAGAAAGGACCAGTATCCCTTCAAGTATAACCACATTGGTTGGGACCACCTTAATGGTCTCTTTAGATCGTGTGCAAGATAAATATGAATAAATTGGTTGGTCAACCGAACGGCCTGCCTTTAATTCTTTGATATGTGAAGTAAGCAATGACCACTCAATAGAGGCCGGGTGATCAAAGTTCAACTTCTGCCTTTCTTCAAGAAGAAGGTTTGAGTTATCTTTATAATATGAATCCTGTGGCACAAGGGTAACAGAATTCTCAGGAAGACTTTCAACAATTTTTCTAACAACTGTAGTTTTTCCTGATCCGGTTCCACCGGCGATTCCAACAATTAGCATCTTTTTCAAAATTTCCTGGATTTGAAGATGAAGTATTATATTAGCAAAATCTTTGTAAACCAGACGATTATTTATTAAACATAACAATATCAATATGATCCGCCATATCGTACTATTCAAATTAAAGGATTTTTCTTCAGAAGTTGAAAAAAATGAAGCTTTGGAAAAGGTTTTAATAAATTTCCGCAGTCTTGTTGGAGAAATCCCCCAATTACGAATGTATAGAGTAGAATCTGATATAATGGGCACTAACAGCTCTTATGATGTGGTTATAGATAGTGACTTCGATACAAAGGAAGATTTGAAAGCATACCAGCAACATCCGGCTCACCAATATGCTGTGGATCAAAACAAACAATGGTGCAAAAACAAGGTTGTTATTGACTATGAGAAAATTTAATTGAAATATTTTAACATACCATATTATGCTATATCCACTAAAATTTAAACCTCTCTATAAATACAGAATATGGGGAGGTAACAAGCTAAATCGTTTATTAAACAAAGCAGATGCTCCGGAAAAAACGGGTGAAAGTTGGGAATTATCGGGCGTAGAAGATAATATTTCTGTTGTAGCCAACGGAGATCTGGCAGGGAATACGATACAGGAACTTGCAGAAATTTATATGGGTGAATTACTAGGGGACCATGTATTTGAGAAGTTTGGCGAGGAATTTCCGCTTTTGATCAAGCTCATAGATGCCAATGACATTTTGTCCATCCAGGTTCATCCTGATGATGCACTTGCCAAAGAAAGGCATCAAGCTTATGGAAAAACAGAAATGTGGTATGTTATTCAATCAGATGAAGGATCTCAGCTTTATAGTGGCTTCAAAGAAAAGCTAACAAAAGAAAGCTACCTCAAGCATCTAACTAACAATTCCATAAAGGATACTCTAAATTCTGAGCATGTCGAAGCCGGTGATGTGTTTTTTATACCAGCCGGAAGAGTTCATGCCACAGGGGCAGGAATTTTGTTTGCGGAAATCCAACAGACCAGTGACATAAC
>CAYUNU010000043.1:4117-14953 GCA_964446195.1 uncultured Porphyromonadaceae bacterium
CCCGAATATGCATTCATTGGCCGTTCGAATGTTGGCAAATCATCTCTGATCAATATGCTTACAGGGAGGCAGAAGCTAGCAAAAATTTCTGGCAAGCCGGGTAAAACCCAGCTCATCAATCATTTTATTATTAATGATAATTGGTATCTTGTTGATTTACCTGGTTATGGCTATGCCAAAGTAGCTAAAACCAAGCGTACAGAGTGGCAAGACTTTGTGCTCCAATACATTGAAAAAAGGGAAAATCTGGTTTGCCTGTTTGTTCTAATTGACAGCAGGATTCCACCACAAAAGATTGATATGGATTTTCTTGCCTTACTCGGTGAAATGGAAATTCCGTTTGTCTTATTATTGACAAAAACAGAAAAGCTCTCAAAAAATCAATTAAACTCAAATATCCAAAATATTAAGAACGCAATATTGACTGAGTGGGAAGAAATGCCCGAATACTATCTCACTTCAGCGGTAAGTGGAGCAGGCAAGGAAGAAATACTTAAATTCATTTTTGAAAACAATAAGTTATTTAAACCAGTTAAATATTAAGCTTATTTTCTTCAATTGTTTTCAGCAGGTATTAATTTATTAACTTTGTAGCAAATCATTCGTCTTTGTTTTTCCTAATACCATTATCCTGATATGCAACCAAAAAATCCAATTAAAATTTTCTCAGGATCTTCAACGAAGTACCTGGCTGAGAAAATAGCTAACAGCTATAAAACTCCTTTGGGAAAAGTAAGTGTTCAGCACTTTGCAGACAAAGAGTTCCAGCCATGCTTCGAAGAAACTGTACGTGGGGATTATGTTTTCATTGTACAATCTACTTTTGCTCCTGCAGAAAATCTTCTTGAGTTATTGTTTTTAATTGATGCAGCTAGAAGAGCCTCCGCTTATAAAATTGTTGCTGTAATCCCCTATTTTGGCTTTGCTCGTCAGGACAGAAAAGACAGGCCACGTGTATCTATTGCCGCCAAACTTGTATCAAACTTATTGGCCACCGCCGGTGTAAGTCGGATTATCACCATGGATCTCCATGCTGATCAAATCCAGGGATTTTTTGATGTCCCGGTTGATCATCTATATGCGTCAAGAATATTTGCAAAATATCTAGAATCATTACATCTGGATAATCTCGTAATAGCTTCTCCTGATACCGGTGGCACTAAAAGAGCAAATTCATACTCAAAACACCTTGATGTTCCGATGGTAATCTGCCATAAATCCAGAAAAGGAGCAAATCAAATAGGAGAAATGACTGTTATAGGTGAAGTTGAAGGTAAAAACGTCGTTTTAATCGACGATATGATTGACACTGCAGGCACAATTACTAAAGCAGCTGAACTTATAATGAAAAAAAAGGCACTATCCGTGCGGTGTCTGGCAACCCACGCTCTCTTTTCAGGGCCTGCAATTGAAAGAATTGACAATTCTCCGCTTGTTGAGGTGATTGTTACCGACTCTGTACCACTGTGCAAACAATCAGATAAAATTCGGGTCATTTCCATAGCGGACATGTTCGCTGATGTTATAAAAAAAGTATATTATAATCAGTCTATTAGTTCCAGTTTTATATTTTAAGTAGTATATTTGCAGCCTTAAATTTTGGCCGGAAATAATTTAAGTGTAATGGGGGCTTGACAACCAGACCCGGCCTTTGGTTGATTTGGCCTGAGTAGCACACTATATAAAACATGAAAACATTCGAACTTAATGCTGTCAAAAGACAGGAAACCGGGAAGAAAGCAAGCAAACAAACAAGAAAAGAGGGCTTAATCCCATGCGTCCTTTATGGTGGGGAAAAATCAGTGCATTTTGCAGCACCCATCAATGATTTCAGACATTTGATCTATACCCCTCACGTATACTTGGTCAAGCTTAGCGTTGATGAGGAAAAATTCATGGCTGTTATTAAGGAAATCCAATACCACCCGGTAACAGATGCCATTCTTCATGTCGATTTCTTGGAGGTTCTTGATAAAAAGCCTGTGGAAATAGGCATTCCTGTTAGAACTGAAGGATTCGCCAAAGGTGTTCAAGCTGGAGGAAAACTTAAAATTGAGATGAGAAGGCTCAAGGTATCCGGTTTGTCAGAAAACCTACCTGACATGTTAACAATTGATGTAACTAAAATCGGCCTTGCTGAATCAATTAAAGTTCGTGACCTCAAGTTTGACAATCTTGAATTACTTGATCCAAAAAGCGCAGTAGTTATATCAGTTAAGCTTACTCGTGTGGCTAAAGGGATGGCTGCTGAAGCTGGAGAAGAAGGAAGTGAAGAAGGAGAAGAAGGAAGTGAAGAAGCTACTGAAGATTCAGCCTCTTCTGAAGAATAGTTACCTGATTAATTAAAATAATTTATTTTGTGAAATACCTGATTGTAGGACTTGGAAATATAGGCTCAGAATACGCCAACACCCGCCACAATATAGGTTTTAGAATATTGGATGCTTTAGCTGAAGCATCCAATATTTTTTTTGAGCATAAACGCCACGCTTATGTAACTGAATATAAGTTCAAATCGAGAACATATGTTTTAATTAAGCCCACCACTTACATGAACCTCAGTGGCAAAGCGGTAAATTACTGGTTGCAAAAAACCGGAGTTAAGGTAAACAACATGCTTGTTATTGTAGATGATCTGGCTCTGCCTTTTGGCCACCTAAGAATGCGGACAAAAGGAGGAGACGGAGGACATAACGGGCTTAAAAACATCAATGAGGTACTGGGACATAATAACTATGCCAGATTGCGTTTTGGCATTAGTAGTTCGTTCAATACTGGAGATCAGGTTAATTATGTATTAAGTCCTTTCTCCTCAGAAGAAGAGCTACTCCTACCAGAAAGGATGGATACAGTAAAGAAAATAATTCAAAGCTTCGGAACAATTGGTTCGGAAAGAACAATGAATTTTTTCAATAACAATAAACCGCCTGAAAATTAAGTTCAAAATCAATAAAACATTAGCACCCATGCTATGTCGAATACCAAATAGGATAAGTTAAAGAAATGTTAAGAAGGTTAACATCACACAATTAGGAGTAACTTTATCTTTTCAAAGTAGCACAATGAAAAAAAACACGATAAGGTTAATAATTGCTTTTGCATCCTTCTCATTGCTGGGGCTAATTGCCACTCAGCTTTTTTGGGTTAACAACGCATTTAAATTAGCAGAGACTCAATACGACAACCGAGTTACAATAGCGCTTCAAGGTGCTCTTGACGAGTATGTTCAGAAGAAAGAGGTGGTTCCTTGCAGTTCGCAAAACGGATGCCTTGCGGCCACAAATATTATGGATAGCCTTTTTATAAATCTGGTGCCAGAAGAAATGGACTCCATACTAAAGGTCCATTTTGAGTATCATGGTCTTGACACAACATTTAATTTGGCTGTAGTAAAATGTCTCAATGGTGAAGTTCTATTTTCAAAAAACAAGCTAGAAAATCCAAAAGGGAATATAAGCACCCACAAGATTAGCTTATCATGTCTGAACCATAGCGAAAGCCATCACCTTGAAATCGGATTTGGAACAAAACACAAGCTTGTAATGCAAGAAGTACTGCTGTGGCTAATAGCATCAGTAGTTTTCCTGATTGTGGTTATTCTGGTTTTTTCTTTTACAGTATTTAGCATTATTCGTCAGAAAAAAATGTCAGATATCAGGACAGATTTTATCAACAATATGACACACGAGTTTAAAACTCCAATTGCCAATATCAGCCTTGCTAGTGAAATTTTAAAAAGAAAAGACACCAAATCAAACCCTGAGAGAATCGACAGGTATGCAGGAATAATTTATGACGAGAACCAGCGTATGAGATCACAGGTTGAGAGAGTGCTTCAGGTTGCTATAAGAAATAGGGATGATTTAACCATTAATCGACAATATTGCGACATTCATCAACTTATTACAGAGGCTGTTGACAACATGTGCTTCCCTGAATGCGAATCAGGAGTAAAAATCAATGTTAATTTTAATGCTGAAACAGCTGAACTTAATATTGATCCAATGCATTTCAGCAATATTATTCACAACTTACTTGACAATGCAAAGAAGTATTCGACTAATAAGCCCGAGATAAGTATAAGTACTTTTATAAAACAAGGTAATTTTATTATTGAAATTGCCGACAATGGTATGGGGATAAGCTCCCAGAACCAAAAACATATATTTGATAAATTCTACAGAGTACCTACGGGCAACCTACATAATGTCAAGGGTTTTGGATTGGGGCTTAATTACGTGAAAACTATGATAATTCGTCATAATGGAAGCATTTCTCTGAAAAGTGAATTAGGTAAGGGCACAACTTTTAGAATACAATTCCCGTTGAAAGGATAATTGCCTTTAAACTTTTAACATGGACACCTTGTTATATTAAAATACTATTTAAAGGACATAAGAGCCAAAAATGAAAAAGCATAAAGCAGATATTTTGTTGGTAGAAGATGACCAAAACCTGGGTTTTATTATTCAGGATTATCTACAAATGGAAGGTTATAATGTTACACTCAAAAAAGATGGGCAAGCTGGGCTTGAATCATTTCGAACAGAAAGTTTTGATCTTTGTATTTTTGATGTAATGATGCCAATAAAAGATGGGTTTGATTTAGCCAGAGAAATCAAAGGCATTAAGCCAGAGGTTCCTTTCATTTTTTTAACAGCAAAAGGGATGGAGCGGGACAGGATTAATGGGCTGAAAATTGGAGCTGAAGATTACATAACAAAACCCTTCAGTACTGAAGAACTAAAATTACGGCTAGAGGTTATATTACGTCGGATTAATTCACCATCAAATAAAAGAGGTGATGAGATTTACACAATTGGCAATTATTCATTTGACTATAATAATCAGGTGCTGAAATATGAAAACGAGGAGAAACGACTAACAAAGAAAGAAGCCTTGGTTCTCCGACTTTTGTCTGCAAACATAAACCAATTAGTTAGAAGAGAGATTGCCTTAAAAACAATTTGGGGCGCCGACGATTATTTTATGGGTCGCAGTATGGATGTTTATATCGCTAAACTCAGGAGTTATCTTAACAGTGATGATAGGGTGAGCATTATTAATGTTCATGGAACAGGCTTTAAACTTGAATTTCTGGAAAATTGAGTGATTCAGTAAGAATTGATAAATGGCTTTGGGCTGTAAGGATTTTTAAATCACGCAGTATCGCATCTGACGCTTGCAAAACTGGCAAGATCGAGATTAACAATCAAGTAGTTAAACCATCCAGATCAATTTATATTGATGAAATTATTACAGTAAAAAAGCCACCGTACACTTTTAAATATAAAGTTAAAGGCCTGATCGGAAAAAGAGTCTCTGCTAAAATAGCCGCAGAGCATGTTGAGGATCTAACATCTCCTGATGAACTTTTGAAAGTAAAAACCATCCAGGAATCTGCATTTTTCACCCGAGACAGAGGAACAGGACGCCCAACAAAGAAAGAAAGAAGACTAATTGACAAATTTAAAACCTGAACTATTTATAATGTTTGTTGCTAAAGAAAAAAGAAACACTAACATAGCAGAATACCTGCTCTATATGTGGCAAATTGAGGACCTTATAAGAGCTCATAATTTTAATATCGACAGGATTAACGATGAGCTTGTTCAACAATATCAAGGAACCCCAGAACAGATTGAAGAAATCAGGCAGTGGTACCAGGGTCTCGCCGAATCAATGCTAATAGAAGGGATTAGGAATTCAGGACATCTGCAATTTATGGTCACCCTGATGGATGATGTAAATAATTTTCACTTCAGACTCATAGACAGCTCCATACACAGTAAATACCAAAACCTGTATATGAATTCTATCCGTGACATAAGTGAGCTAAGAAAAAAAATGGGCGACAAGGAGCAAATATCGGATGTTGAGGTTTGCCTTACTGCTCTCTATGGCCTTCTTCTTATGAGGCTAAAAAAAAGACACATATCAGAGGATACTGAGAAAGTATTTCAGGGATTCAGCGAATTATTGGCAGAATTATCGCGTTTGTATAAAAAGTATGAGGAAGGTGAAATTGAGCTTTAGTTGCAAAACACAAACAACAACAGCTCAAAACCCTAGGCTGTCAAAAAGCTGAAGCTCAGGGTAATTATAAGGAATAATCGCTTCAGACACATTCTTCATCTTATCCCGAGCTGTAATTAGTTTTGACACTGGCCAGGCTTCCATTTTATCCTCAGGAAAGCCTAAACTCAAATCAATGGGATCCAATTTAAATTCAATCCAAGCCTCTTGTTTGTCGGCTTGCAAAATAACCGGCATTCTTTTTTTCCTATTATGGATCTTCTCCATCAGAGGATTAGCTTCCGTAGTAAGTATTGAAAACCCAGAAATAATTTTCCCAGTTCTTGCATTTAGCCAATGATCAAAAACACCTGCCATTGTGAAAGGTACTCCCCCTCTCAATTGAATGAAGTAGGGATATTTATTTTTATTTACTTCCCTGAATTCATAGAACCCATCTGCAAGAATTAGGCATCTGGAACTTCTCAAAGGCTCTCGAAAAGATGGCTTTTCAGAAACAGTTTCAATTCGGGCATTAACTGTTGATTTACGAATATTTAAAGCCATTTTCTCATCATTTACCCAATGTGGTATCAAACCCCAGTTCATCATTGATAGTTGTCCAGGCCTCTCACAGCTAATTACCGGCCAGGGGGAGAAGTTGAATGCCGACTGGAAAAAGACTGGACCAAAATCTTCTTCATCTACTCCTCCTAAGCTATACTTCTTTTTAATCTGGCTTTTATTTAATCTTAATGTAAGAAATACACACATAATATACTTTATATGCCAAATCGATACAAACTTGCATCTGCCAGGCACAATTTTTGATCCGTTTTTACTATAAATTAATGCTTAAAGGTATAAAAACATTGTCCTTGATTATTATAAATTATAAATTTGGACCTATGAGATCGGCCTTGCTACTATTGATCATTATTTTTGGAGGACAAATTCTGTTCGCGCAGCAGGATAGTCAATCTATGGTAAAATATACTCCCGATTACAGATTCAAAGATGGCTTATATCTAAATTTCGGACAGGTTAAGCAAAATGACCCTATTCCAGCTGCAAGAGTTATCTCCAAAGAAACTCCCGGTGACTTTAATTTCTTCCGAAATCTTGTGAAAGAAGAAACTATTGGATATTTCGATGATTTTGGATCTAAAATCGAGCTGAAGGCTGATCAAGTTTGGGGCTTTTGCCAGGATGGCAAACTGTTTATTAACCATAATGGAGAATTCAATCGTATCCCCATTGTTGGGCAAGTTTGCCATTTCATTGCTGATGTGACTGTTTATGAATCATATAATGATCCTTATTTCTACGACCGATATGACTATTACTATAACCCTTATCATCAAAGGCCGTATAACCGTACATCAAAATCCAGGGAGATGAGGCAGTATCTATTGCGTTTCGATAGTGGAGAGATTCTACCCTACGATAGGGAGTCAATCCTTATTGTACTGATGGAAGATGCTGAATTGTACGATGAGTATAGCAAGCTTAGAAAAAGAAAACAAAGGGATTTAATGTTTTTTTTCTTAAGAAGGTACAATGAAAAAAACCCAATATTCCTTCCAAAAAGATAAGCGCTTTCCTTAAATTTCCCTACTCACTTAAGTCGATTTACTACGCGCATAACAATAAACACTTGTATATTAGGCAATAAAGAATACCTTTGTCGCCACAAAAATAATAAGCCAGTATGTATTTCGTAGAAAAACATATAAAACAATTTAGAGATTTAAACGTTTATACCCTACAAAACATCAACTAGGTAGACGTTACTTTTATTATCTGTTCCTGGCTTCTTCCCCCAAAACTTTATGGAATATGAAAAAACTAATTATAGTTATACTAATATTTATTTTATCTCCTTTTTTAGTTATGGTCTTTGCCCCAAACATGCCTCTGTCATATGACAGCAATACCATTATGAAAAAGATGATAAAGGAAAATGACCTCAGGAAAAGACTAGCGTATGACAGGTCTCTAGAGGATTTTAAATTTGCCCTGGCTCAAAAAGAGTCTTCAAATAATTGGAGAAAGTATAATCCGTATGGATATATTGGTAAGTTTCAATTTGGCCAAGCAGCCCTTGATGTGACTGGCTACAGCCACGTTTCCTTTCATGATTTCATTGACAATCCGTCAATATTCCCTGAAAAAGATCAAGACAAGGCGATGGATTCGCTACTTCGTTTCAATGCTTATGTCCTTGAAGAATATATCAGGGATTATGAAGGCACATTTATACTTGACTCCATACCTGTTACAAAAATAGGAGTCCTTGCAGCTTCACATCTGGCAGGTCCGGGAAATGTTAAGAGGTTCCTTAATACCAAAGGCCGTTATAACCCCAAGGATATAATGGGCACACACTTGTCAGATTATCTATTGGCCTTTGGCCAAAAGTAAAAAGCAGCGCCTTATCCATGGCATTTGTTAAAATGCTTGCATAGCAATTTTTACTCTCTATTTTACATATTGCAAATAATAGGTTTCGTTGTCCTTTTTATCAATAGCTTTAACACCTTCTGTTATCCAGGAGGGAGCAGCAGTACCCATAAGATAATGATCAAAAAACTGCTTCATCCTGACACTCAGGTCTTTTCGATTAGACTCCTTCTTTGTTAGGTTATGTGGACCGTCATTATAATTTAGTAACCATGCCGGTTTACCTAAACGCCTCAATGCAACAAAGAATTCAACTCCTTGAGCAAAAGGTACAGCTCCGTCGCCATCATTATGGCGAATCAAACAAGGTGTATTACATTGAGGAGCATAAAACAAAGGACTGTTCTCATAATACTGCATTGGCTTTTCCCACAGAGTACCACCAATTCGACTCTGAGTTTTTTCATATTGGAACTGTCTAACCATTCCTGAAGCCTTTCTGATGCCGCCATATGCTGAAGTCATATTGCTTACAGGAGCACCTGGTGAAGCTGCAGCAAACATATCAGTTTGTGTTATTATGTATGCTGCCTGATAACCGCCCCAGCTCTGGCCCTGTATTCCAAGATGTTCCATATCAACATAAGTCCTTTCCTTTCCCAATGAAGTCACTCCGGAAACGATAGAATTAAATGCAGAAGGTCCTGGATGACCAATTTTAAAATAAACATCAGGCATAAAAACCAGATATCCGTTAGATGCATAGAATGCAGCATTAATTGTACTGGAACTGGCACGAGGAGAAATATGCCGATAAAGGCCATCAGAATGAAGACGATAAAAATACACCATCATAGGATACTTTTTTGCCGGATCAAAATCCTCTGGCTTATATAATAAACCCTGGTGTTTTTTTCCATCAAAATCCAACCACTCCACCAACTCAACGGTCAACCAATTATATTCATCCTGTTGTGGATTAGCAGTAGTAATTTGTCTGGCATTTCCAAAATTCACATCGCTTACCCAAACATCAGGATAATCTTTGACGGAACTCCTTGTCCAGAATAAAAGGTCTGCATTTTTTGCCTTTCGAGGAGTGCCATAAGAAAACTTATCGTAGACCAGTGTTTTCATTTCTACCTTTTTTAAAGAGAATTGGTAGAACCCGGCAAGCTTTGTTTCGGTGTTGAAAACAGAAAACAAGCTCTCCTTATTTGGATCAATATATTTTTCTTCAGGATCCATTCTCCTGTACCTAAACTGCAAATGTTTTTCTCTGCCCTTAGCTGCAGTGACATTGACAGGTTTTTCTTTTCCATCAGGATCCAGTTTCCAGATATCATACTTATCATAAATATAAAATGCCTCATCGTCCTTAGTCCATCCCATTGAGCCATAACTACCAGGAGGCTCTGGATAGTCATGATTTTCCATAACAAAATTAACATCCAGTGAATTGGTAAGGTTAACTGTTTTCCTGTCTTTAATTGAAAATGAATACCATGAACTATCCGCAGGTTCCCACCAATACAAATAGTTCCCAAACGTTGAAACTGATGGTCTGAAACTAACATTTTTCATTATTATTTCGTCACTCCCTGTATTCAGGTCAGTCAAATAGATATCCTTTTGAGACTCATAAGCAATATCATTCTGCAATGCGTATGGTCGGCTATCGGTAACTAAAGCTATGTTGACATTACCTATATCAAGAGTTCTAAAATTCTCCAAACCACCCTCTTCACCAAGTTGCACAAACTTTCTATCTTTTAGATGAACTACAGCTTGATATGTTTTATTCTTTTCTCGGTTAACACCAAGCAACTGCTTTGGCTGAAGAGCTTCATCCTTATAGTGCCAAATATCCAGAAAAACCTTTTCATCCTTAAGAAGGCTATCCTCTTCTTCCTTTTCATTTACTGGTTTCTTTGATGTACTAAGGAATAATCGATGGCCGTCTTCAGAAAACCTTAGACTTCCCTTATCACTTACACAGTAGCCTTCCGGCATTCCTTCTTTGAGAGTATCTACCAATATTTCAGGAGCTTTCATACTCTTTCCCAAATACAGGAGGGAAAAGGTTTTATTTTTTACAGTATCCATAGAATGAAGAAAAACTAATTGATGTGCAGCCTTGTCATTGACCAACTTCTTTGCTACTCCTTCGCTTTCCCAAATCTTTGTTGACTCCTTTTTCTTGGTATCAAATAGGAGAATACTTGAATAATTAACCGAATCTTCCTTTATACTAATTGCATATAACCAGTCGCCCTTTTCAGAAAACATATACTCTGTAACATCTTCAAATACAAACTCCTCATTAGATGCTGGATATAAAACAGTCAATTTCGTTCCATTGTAAACACTTTTTTTAGGTTTTTTACTTTCAGCTTCCTTCTTTTCCTTTTCTCCTGA
>CAYUNU010000044.1:0-14793 GCA_964446195.1 uncultured Porphyromonadaceae bacterium
AAGATTGCAGATTTTGCATCGCAAACATTGATAGAAACATTAGGATCAAATTGTTTAGGCAGCAGAGCTGCAATTGGAGTTGCCTCATTGCCCTCAAATGCACCGGTTGAAATAACACTAATAGCAAAAGTGAACAAATTATGATCTATACAAAATATATTCTAAAAATTAGATCTCAAGACACTTACGAAGCACCTTACTTAATCTGATGTTCAATTACCGGAAACTGCGCAATTCTCAGTGAAGTACAACCGTATGGAATCAAAACAATCTCTTCTTCGGGAGAATTAACTTTTCGCAGTGGATGTGGTGATACTGAAATCTTCCCTGGCGATCCGTTATACAATTTCCAAAATGGAAGCTGTTTTCCTTTGGTCAATAATTTAATGGGTGCGTTTTTTAGATTCCATGGCATTTCTGAAACGCTTTCTTGCTCAACAACACGGAAGTTTTCTGCATTGATCCTTCTGGTTTGGATACCATAGTTCCAAGGAGTATTTGGGATAACCTCGTAATAGCTGTGTTCGAATTGATCGGTTTTTACTTCACGCCATTCCTCTTCGATTCGTAAGGCATAAACAAGAGGTCCTCTTTCAATTCCAAGTGAACGCTCAAACCATCGTGAAAATTGAATTTCCATGGGCAGAACCAACTTAACTTCATCTCCTTTTTGCCATTTTCGACTTATTTTCACCATGCCTTTATCTTGTTTAAAATCAATAACAATGTCATTGATTGATATCTCCGGATTGGCACACCATTGAGGTATCCGCAAGTGCAAGGAAAACTTCACAGATTCAAGCGTATTGTAAATAAATTTGATCTCTTCCTTAAAAGGATAAGCTGTTTCCTCTCTAAACTCAATCTCGACTCCTCCTTTCACCTTAGCTTTTACTGTTGAAGGGCCATAGACCATGGCAGCCAATCCATTGTCAGCAGTGGCGTACCATAAGTTTTGTACAAACTTTGGCCAACCCTGATGCATATTTGACAAGCAACAAGGATACCCAGTTGTGGTACCGTACAAGGTGGCTGTACCGTGGTAATCGCAATCAAAGTTTCGGGGCTCATGGGTAATCATCACCTGATTAACTTGCTGATAATATTGCTTTCGTAAGAAATCATCCGTATGCTGCGTTGGTAGCACGTTATAGGCAATTTTCTCTAGATAATCAGCATAATAAACATCACCGGTTATAGGAATAATACTTTCAAATGAGTACATCATTTCTACCGCAGAACAGAGCTCAGAACCTTGTGTAGGGTCATTGCCATGCATGGCCTCATCTCCGCCGAACATTCCATTCACAAAACCATGAGTATCATGGACAGCTTCAAGTCCGTCTTTTACAGCTGTCAGATACTTTGGATCTTTACTTTGCTGAAAATAAATAGCTGGTTCTTTCAGACCTTGCGACAAATTTACACAATGCACAGATGCATAGGGGTTTGACTTTCTCAGATCATTGCCTTGAAATAGGTCTGTCCAGTTGAAAGTTTGTTTATGAATAAGCTCCCCTAGCTCCAATAGGTACTTTTCTCCTGTAATATTGTACAGCCAATAAACGATGGCCAGATTATCTCCTCCCCGGCGATTGGCCCAATAGGTAACATATCCCAACTCATTCTCAGGCAAGGTTTTGAGCTGATACCTAAAATACTTATCCATTAGATCTATCACCCGCTCATCTTGGGTTGCGGTATAATACTGTTGTAAAACCTTGAGCATAACCATTTTTGGCCACCAATCGTTTCGCATCCCTTGCTGAGTGCCTGGAATAACTTCGTAACCATCCGCAAGGGTTTGTGGGCCGAAATACCCATTTTCTTGCTGGTTTTCAATACTCCAATCAACCCATTTCTGAGCTTTTGCTTTTAGCTCATCATCATCTAAAATGTAGGCCAAGGGAACCAAGCCATCCAACCAATATGGGCCACGTTCCCAACCATCTCCTGTACCTCCCAACCATCCGTTATTGTCTCCACAAACAAGGGAGTAGATGCTATCCAGATGCCCAGTTAGACCATCTCTCTGGATTTCAAGCATCTTTAGCAACATGCCCTGAGGCTTGATTGATCCAAGAGGAAGAGCGACATAAGGCTGTTCGACAAGGGGCTTTTGATTTGAAACGTAAAACATATTGCTCTGGCCAAAGCCTGAGAAAGTTAAAGTCAACAATAAAAATAAAGGAACACTGGTCTTCATACTTTTAATATTTATTCTTAATAATTCGTTACTAGTATTTCAAACACATCCTATTAACCACTGGTCTTGACAATAGAACCTCGACTAGCACCAATTTGCTTGGTAAATGTCCGATTAAAATCAACGCATATGTATGCTCGCCCTCTTTTATCTTTGAAAAAAAAGGAGTTGGTGTAACTATGATATTGTTCGACTGCCCTGCCGCGAGCATGTTCATGAAAATGAACATCGCAAAACAAAGTATGATCTGTTTCATCATCATTTGTGAGATTTTATTTCCACAACAACCTTTTCACCATAGAATTTATTAGCAATTAGTTTGTCTCCTTCGAAAACTGAAAACTGTTTCTGCTTTAATTGAATACCAAAAGCTCTACCTTTGTATAGAATATCTGTTAGTGTGGCTTCACCAATGTCCTCGTGATTATACGGTTGAATGATGAGCATATCTTCTTCCATTTTCACACCAAATGTTCCAAAAATAATGGCTTCCATCCCTGCTCCTGCCGCTATTTCAAGCGATTGGGAGGATAAATCCTGCTCAGCTTTGTCAGTAAAAGGGTTCTGTGGAAGATAGGGGAAGTGATCCATATACCTGATATGTCTTTTCAGAATATCCCAACCTTTTCCAGCAAATCCTTGTTGGTATAAATAGCGTGACACACGACCAGGCATACCTGCGTATTGGCCTCCACCACCCCAGTCGGAATCAATTAAATCCCAATGAACCGTATCTCGTCTTGATATGGAGTACATTCCATATTTCCCCAGGAATTCACCTTCTTGAATATGGCTGGTTAATCGAAGAAGCTGATTATTGGTAAGATGTTCAGAGTCAAGTAGATCAAATAAATGGTAAGTCCAAATTGCTCCTTTGGTTCCGTCAGGATATAGGTTGTCAAACCATCCTAGCTGTTCATTCCAAAGATGCTTGTTTACCAGATCTTTCAGTTTATCAGCGTCGGCTTTATATTTTCCAGCCAATTTCTTATCCCCTAACTTATGGGCCCACTCTGCCATTTGATACAGCAGATCGATAGTCAAAGCGTTGGTTATCGGTACGGCGTGGTTATATCCGTCAGTTCTAATCTCAATAATTTTTTCAGTATTGTAGCCAACGTTTACTAAGCCCAGATCATCAGTATAATTGCTTTGTAATTCAGTTACCCATCGCTGCATCCACTCCCAAACTGTGGCATCAGCTGCTTCTGCATCAAAAAGAGAATAGTCATTGGTGTGCCTCAAATAGGCTTCAACCATTATTTGAAGGGCAAAAGGTTCCTGAATGTATAAGTTCTCCCAGAAAGCTCCATTCCAGCCAACATAAGTTTTTTTCATTTGAACCTGCTCAAAATCCAGCAGGATGGCTTCTTTCAGACTTTCCGGATCGAGCATGGCAATAATATCAGAAGAATAAGAAGTATCCCAGCTAATTGTGAATGGCCACATACCAACCGACCAAAACACTTCAGAAATGTAATTTGGATTCTCGTAGCGACTCATCAACATAGTAAGCATGCAGCGGTAATAGTACTTTTCAAGCTGCTTATTCGTACTGCTAAATTTTGGTAGTTTATTGTAGGCCCACTCCAGTTTTTCACGAGTAATCCTATCAGCAGCATCCATACGCTCCTTGATATCGTTTTGAACAATTTCCGGTGTGCCATTGTCAGGTTGATAAAACTTAACTGAGAACCAATAGGTTTCTGCTTTACCCGAAGCAATACTCACCTCAAAACCCCTTTCGGAAATGTTTTTGATACTTGATGACACTCTGGCGTGAGCAACTTCACTGCCAATCGTAAATGCATCAATTGGATAAACTTTTATATCTCCTTCTTTAAAGCCCACCTGTATATCTTTTGCTATCTGATTAGGAATAATGGTCATATTCAGGTCTTCATTATTTCTATTGACCAGTGTTAGTTTAATAAAAACCTCATCGTCATCGTAAGAAACACTGGTCCAGCTTTCCGCGGAGAAACTCACCCATTTCTTGTCCTTTTCTTTGTGAAAAGTTCCTTTTCGGTGGGCCAAATTGGGTCTCCAGCTTTCATCCTGGGTTACCATAACCCAGGGGGAATTATGTCTAAAGTTTGAGCCTAGCGGATCAAAACTTTCCCGGTCATCTATCCAGGATTTCCATCTGGTGGGTACATCATCGTTAATAAGCCGTTCAGTTCCTTTATCAAAGAAGTTCAGGTTGAACTCATACATTTCAGCAGCTATGGGCAGAAACTGGACATGGGTAAATTGAGTAACACTGTATTGACGAGGACTCACAAACCCTCTGTAATTGAAAAGCAAATTGTGATAGTCGTCAAAAGCGATATCTTCCCTGTCCATTTCATAATATTCAGGATCAGCTGGAGTTAGCACTTTTTGTGCTAAAATGTTCTGATTCGTAACTACAATTGTTAGTAATACTATTACAAAAAAACTCGCTCTTTTCATTTCATTTTTGATTTACACCTTGTTCATTTTATAACTATCTCATCTACAAACAACCGCTACACCACTGCGGAGGAATATACTTTCAATGCTCTAACAATATCTTCCAGAATGGTCATCACCACCCAGTTCAAGCAAGTCATATACTTTGCCAGAATTTCGATATCCGAATGTGAATCCAGGAATGAAGGGATGATGTGATGGGTAGTCACAGGAAGTCTATCGGCTCGTTGGTTCTCTAGTGCAGCAATGAATCGCTCTTTTGTATTCATACTTTTTATGTGGAGTATTTGCCGTATTCCTTAACTGCTTTAATCATGGCTAATACATTCTCAGTTGGAATCTCATCATGAATGCTATGATCCGTTGAAACAATATATCCTCCTCCATGGCCAGCGTTTTCAATGCACTCCTTAACCTCTGCCATCACTTCTTCAGGTGTTCCATCTGCCATGGTTGTTTTATTATTTACATTTCCAACCGGACAAATTTTTCCGGCATATTTCTCCTTTACCACTTTTAAATCCATCCCAGCAGCTTTTTCCACTGGATGCAAACCATTTATTCCTGTTGAAACCAGATCGTCCAGTACATCCCAGATCTGCCCATCATTGTGCATTATTACCGGAACACCCATGCTCTTGATTCCCTGAACCAATTTTTCAAATGGTTTCATAAAGAACTCTCCAAAATGTTCCGGCGATACTAACAAACCACTTGTTCCTCCCCAATCATCTGAAATTTGCACAGCATCAATCTCACCTGTCTCAATAGCCAGTTTTGCAACCTGCAAATTCCAATCGGTAAATTCGTCAACTATTTCGTGCACCAAATCAGGATCCATAAACAAGGCCATGGATAAATCTGAAAAGTTCATAAAATACCAGGTCATCATGGTAAATGGACCAAGCAAGCCCAACACAACTGCGAGATTTGCATCATTTGCCTTGATAGTATCTTGTAAGATCTTAAAACGATTTGGGATATCAATATCCGGCATTTTATACTTTTCCCAATCTTCCCGTGTTTTAATCGGATTGTCGATTTGAGCAATTATGGGCCAACCGTTTTTCTTGTATGTAACACCCCACTCATCTTTATAGATCTCATTTTCTTCGTGAGGAATGTCTTCTATCCCACAAAATCCATTAATTGGAGTCCAGATCGAATCAATGCCAAGTTTCGTTGCCAATTTAACCTGGGCTTCTCCATCATATAAAACAGTTTGGTATCCTAATACTTCGTGTAGCAATTTTCTACTGAACAAATGTTCGTGAATAGGCACTCTGTCTGGTGTGCCGCCCGTTAAGGCGGTTAAAAAACGTTCTTTTGGTGTCATCCTATGTTTCTCTCAAGTGTACAATAATTCCTTTATCCAACAAGATAGTCTTCTTGTGCAAAGTTGCCTGCTGAAGTGAGAACCAAGCCCACTAACATGAGAAAGAATCCTAAACTTCTCATCGCTCTATCTTTTTCTGGTTGTTGATTAGTCAAAACCGCCGAATGGTTATTACAGTCAGGTTGAAAATCAGTATCCAATGCTAATCTGTTTTAATCGTTCCAAATGTTTTCTTCAATTTTCAAAACTAAGGCATAACATTCATAGAAATTTTCTGATGATTAACCAATCATTTCATTATTTTAGCATAGTAAAGCAAATTTGATGTAATGATAGATGCTTTCAGAAAACTACCTTCCAAAACAAAGCTGTTTTACGAAGAAAACAAACTACTAAAAACAGAGCACGTTAAAGGAGATTCATTTGGAGGGGGGTGGCATTTTCATCCTGAGTATGAACTGGTATTGAACACAGCAAGTTTTGGAACCTCACTAATTGGAGATCAAGTTGGACTTTACGCAGAAAACGACCTCTTCCTTTTTGGCCCAAATCTACCTCATACCTTTATTTGTGATGAATCCTTGTCGAATTCCAAAGCCGAATGTCTGGTTCTTCACTTTAAAAATGGATTATTGAGTGAGTCTTTTCTTGATCAACCAGAATTTTTGTCACTTAAGCAGCTACTAAGTAATTCTAAATTCGGAATATGCTTTTCTAAGAAAACAGGAATTAAAATACGCCCTTTGTTCAAAAAGCTTATTCATTCCAATGGGATTGAGCGATTCACACTTGTGCTAAAGATCCTTGATATATGTAGTCATCAAAGAGATTACTCCATAGCTGTTAGTGATAAATTTACCAGTGGCTATATTCAGCCGGCTGATAAGAAAATGCAACATATAGTCACCTACATTGAGAATAACTATCATAATAAAATACAACTTAATGAAATTGCCGGTATAGCAAATATGCAGCCTAATGCCTTTTGCCGATATTTCAAACAAAACACAGCCTTATCTTTGTTTGATTTTATTAATCGCTTGCGAGTTGGAAAAGCCTGCAATCTGTTGCTTATGAGAGATCTATCAATCAAGGAGATTTGTTTCCAAACCGGATATAACTCCTCGTCCAATTTCATCAATCAATTTCGAAACAGAACAGGCATGACTCCAAAAGCCTACCGGGATTACTTTCTTAGGAAACTCAAAACAGAATAAAAATTCTTGCAAATTTAAAATTACCGATTACTGGTTTTCAAGAAAGAACCCGGACTAGCGCCAATTTGTTTAGTAAAGATTCTAGTAAAATAATAGGGGTCATGATACCCTAACCTATAGGCCACTTCCTTTATTTTCAAAGACTGGTTAGTCAATAAACGAATGGCCTCCTGCATCTTCAGGCTGATGAAATAATCAAGCGGCGATGAACCGGTTTTGTTTCTAAACACTTTGGAGAAATGTGATTCAGACAAGCCCACATGCTCTGACAGATCTCTGACAGTTAGCATCATGTTGATATTCTCTTGCATGAAAATTATTGCCCTGTCAACAGGAAGAGAGCTATGATAACCCTTAACTCCTCTGAAAGTCTCAATATAAAAAAAGGAGGCCAACAAGGAATGCAGACACATATTTGCATAGTTCACATTTTCGGATGAGAATCCTGATTCCAGTGCAGTTAGGATCTCATTGAACAATCTTAATCTGTCGTCGGTTTTAGCTCGGACAGATTGCTCGATCTGCATAATTTTGGCGAAATACTCACGAAAACAAAAACTATGCTTCCCTCCAAAATGCAACCAGTAAATCGACCAGGGAGCACTGGCGTCAGACCAGTATTTATGTTCTTCTGATGCCGGGATGATAAAAAACTCATTCGCTTTAATCAGGAAACGCTGACTTTGAACCTGAATAGTGCCCTTCCCATCGATGCAATAGATTAGAATATGCTGATCAATTCCTTCTCCTCTGTTTTTAAAATGATTCTTCGCATGCGGATAAAACCCGATGTCAGTAATATAAAGATCTCGAGTGATCGGATTGCTTTTCAATACATCTAATTGCTTTTGTGATAAAACAACACTTCGGTCTCCATAGAAGCTGTCGCTTTTTCCCGAAATTGGTTCGATGTAGTTTGTTCTGGTGTTCATTCCTTAAGTCACTATACCTATAATAGTATAGTCTAATTTTTAAACCTTTTCATTAACTATAATATGATAAAATTCAGTCAAATGTAGTAGTAAATTTCAAAAAATCAACGTGCTTCTAAATTCATATTATAATAGAATAGTCCAAATAATAGTGCAATTGTCCATTTCTACTAGCAAATCTTCCCGATAGGTTTGTATGGTATGAAGACAAATAATCTAACACTAACTATTCTGCTGATTATAAGCACATTTATTGGCACATCTTCCTGTAGCTTCATCACAAATACCTCTGAGAAAACTAATCCCAATATTATCCTGATTTTGGCTGATGATTTGGGATGGTCGGATCTTGGATATACAGGAAGCACTTTTTACGAAACTCCAAACATTGATGCACTAGCTGCGTCCGGCATGATATTCACAGATGCTTATGCGGCCAGTCCGGTTTGTTCCCCCACACGATCCAGCATAATGACCGGAAAGGCTCCTGCAAGAACTAAAAATACTGATTGGTTCGGAGCGCCCCAACCTGGCGATCCTTTTCCTTCATGGATGGGACATGCAGAAAGATCGCTTGACCCAGCTACCTATAAGCCGCATATGGATCTCGAAGAATACACACTGGCTGAGGCATTAAAAGATAATGGTTATAAGACATTTATTGCCGGAAAATGGCATCTCGGACACGAAGAGAAATACTGGCCAGAGAATCAAGGGTTTGATATTAACAAAGGAGGGTACCTGAAAGGACATCCTCCAATCAATGAAGAAGCCAATGGTTATTTCTCGCCTTATGGAAATCCGCGCTTAAGCGATGGGCCTGTTGGAGAATATTTGCCTTATCGGCTAGCCTCCGAAACCCGACAGTTCATAAGGGATAATAGAGATACTCCTTTCTTTGTTTATCATCCCTTTTACCTTGTTCACACGCCCTTACAGGCGCAAGCCAAGCTAATCGAAAAGTATGAAGGCAAAAAAGACTCCCTCAATCTTAGCGATGAATTCATTCCCTTTGGAGATAAACAGCTAAGGACAAACCAAAGTAATACCACTTATGCTGCCATGGTTGAAGCTATGGATCAGGTTGTTGGTGAGATTTATGAAGAAGTTAAAAATTCCGGTATTGAGGACAATACGATTATTATTTTCACCGCGGATAATGGAGGACTATCAACAAATTCAGCTCCAACATCCAATTATCCGCTTAATGGTGGAAAAGGGTGGTTATACGAAGGCGGAATTAGGGAACCTATGTTTGTTATTTGGCCCGGACAAACAAATGCAAATAGTGTAAGTCATGAACCTGTGATCTCGACGGATATTTACCAAACAGTGTTAGAGATGCTTGGTTTTAACACTAGTGACATGATCTCAGATGGGCAAAGCCTTGTTCCACTTTTATCCGGTGGGGATGATTTTGAACGTGATGCCCTTTTCTGGCATTACCCACATTTCAGCCCTCAAGGAGGTCAACCCACTTCAGCTATTCGCAGTGGAGACTGGAAACTGATTAAGGACTATTCTACAGGACAGGTTGAGCTCTACAATCTTAGCACTGATATTGGTGAATCCAAAAACCTGTCGGCAAAAAATACAGATATCTCTAACAGACTATTAAAAGAACTCGAAGAGTGGCTCGAAGATATGAATGCTACTCTGCCACAAAAAAGATAGCAAATGAAAAAAATCAATACAAAATATATCTTAATGATCTCCATGGTTTCGGCCATGGGAGGCTTGCTGTTTGGATATGATTGGGTAGTCATTGGCGGTGCGAAACCATTTTATGAAAAATTCTTCGACATTGCCAATTCGGCCAGTCTGCAAGGATGGGCCATGAGTTGCGCCTTAATAGGCTGCCTGATTGGTGCCATAACATCAGGAGTATTCAGCGATCGTTATGGGAGAAAAAGGCTGCTCATTTTTTCCGCATTGCTATTTACTCTCTCGGCTATAGGTACAGGAGCATCCAATGCTTTCGCTCCTTTTATTTTGTACCGGATTTTAGGTGGGATTGGAATTGGATTGGCGTCCAATCTCTCGCCCATGTATATCGCTGAGGTCTCCCCGGCAGCAATGCGTGGTAAGTTCGTGTCATTAAACCAGTTAACTATTGTTATTGGGATTCTTTTAGCACAAATTGTGAACTGGCAGATTGCTCAACCTGTAGCTCCAGGTACAACAGATGCAGAGATCCTGGCTTCCTGGAACGGGCAAACAGGCTGGAGGTGGATGTTTTGGGCAGAGACAATCCCGGCAGGCTTGTTTTTTATGCTGATGTTTTTTGTCCCTGAAAGCCCAAGATGGCTGGTGAAAAGTGGCAACGAAAACAGAGTTTTGTCAATCCTATCCAGAATTGGAGGTAAAGAGTATGCCCGGGCAGAGCTCAATAGCATTCAATCTTCTATGCAAGCAGATTCCCGAAAGGCAAGTATCAAAGATCTCTTCTCTCCAGGCTTGAAAAAGATTCTTCTGATTGGTATTGTTCTGGCGGCTTTTCAGCAATGGTGCGGTATCAATGTAATTTTCAATTATGCTGAAGAAGTTTTTGCTGCGGCGGGATATGGAGTATCCGATATTCTCTTCAACATCGTAGTTACCGGAAGTGTGAATTTGGTTTTCACTTTTGTGGCCATTTATACTGTGGATAAACTCGGACGAAGAGCTCTAATGATTATGGGAGCTGGCGGACTTGCAGGGATATATGGACTCATGGGAGCAGCCTACTATTTCGAAATCACCGGTTGGCCACTACTACTATTAGTTGTAATGGCAATAGCTTCCTATGCCATGTCGCTGGCGCCGGTAACCTGGGTGGTTTTATCAGAGATATTTCCAAATAGAATCAGAGGTGCTGCAATGGCTGTAGCAACAGTATCACTGTGGTTGGCTAGTTTTCTACTCACCTATACATTTCCCTTGCTTAATGATGCCTTCGGAGCATCTGGAACGTTCTGGCTATATGGAGTAATCTGCATCTTGGGATTGGTATTCATTTACAAAAAACTTCCTGAAACCAAAGGAAAGTCCTTGGAAGAAATTGAAAATATATTGGTTAAATAAATAATTAAGAACTCAGTGTAATGAAAAAAGTATTTGCCTCCCTTATTCTTTTAGTTTCGTTAATGTCCTCTTATGCACAGGTGATAGAAGTATCGGAAAATCCTGTAAGATGGACTATATTCACAGAAAACACTTCCTATCAGCTTATTTTAACCAAAGACAGTAGTCTTACGACTGGCTTTTATGGCCCCATGTCGGGTCAAAGAACATTTGAAGCTGATGATTGGAACGCTGAACCAAAATTTGGAACAAGCATTCGGGAAATCCCTTACCGGGGTGGGTACGTGTTTATCGAGCCTGCTATTGAAGTCATATTTGCTGATGGGAACCGTGAACTGGAATTGGTTTATGAGGGCTATGAGACTGGTGAAATTGAGGGCTACCCCTATATTCGCTTTGATATGAAAGACAGCTATTATCCTTTCGCTGTCTCTGAATATATCAGGGTTATTCCTGAACTCGACATCCTGGAGAAATGGCTTGTGTTGGAAAACAAGGGCAAAGATGATATTCTGGTTGAAAGGGCATATTCAGGGTCATTCCGTCTCCCTGCTGATAATTATGATCTGGTTCAGTTCAGCGGGAACTGGGGAAGAGAGTTCCTCCCCCGACAATCACAACTAACACCGGGTGTGAAATCTATTTTTAATCGAGGTGCCAAAAACATCCAACAAACTCCGGCCTTTATGCTTCGTCCGCATGGAGAAAAGGATGAGTTCAACGGAACCGTCTATTTTGGAGGACTGCAATGGACAGGCAATTTCAGACTCGACTTTCTGATTGAAAACGAGGAACGATTGCAGGTAACAGGAGGAATCAATTACTGGGATTCTCACTGGATGCTAAAAAAACATACAGAATTTACCACACCGAAGATGATTATCGGGGTGGTCGCTGATGGAGGAACTAATGGAGCCAGCCAATTGCTCCATCAATACGTCAGACATCATATTTTACCCGAACCGCATAATACTACGCCAAAGCCTGTTCTTTACAACAGCTGGTATGCAACCCATTTTGATGTCAACGAAGAAGGACAGGTAGCCCTGGCTAAAATTGCCAAAGAAATCGGCGTGGAACTCTTTGTAATAGATGATGGTTGGTTTGAAGGGCGAACTGATTCAAGAGGAGGTTTAGGCGACTGGTATCCAGATGCAAATAAATTCCCGAATGGCTTGCAGCCCTTGATCACCAGAGTGAAAGAATTGGGAATGGATTTTGGTGTTTGGGTGGAACCAGAAATGGTAAACGCATCAACCAATCTTTACAAAGAACACCCCGAATGGGTGCTCCAGACACCTCACCGCATCAGCCGTGAAGGACGAAATCAACTGGTGCTCAATATGGCTCGCGAAGATGTGAAGCAATACACCATTGATTGGCTGGATAAACTCCTTTCAGAAAACGACATCAAATTTATTAAGTGGGACATGAACCGCAATTGGTCTGAGCTCGGCTGGGATGGTGTTTCGCAGGTGAAAGCACGTGAACTTAGAATCAGGTACATTCGCAATATTTATGACATACTGGAAACCATCCGTGAAAAACATCCGGAGGTGCAATTCGAGTCATGCTCAAGCGGCGGTGGCCGGGTGGATATGGGTATCCTGCGTTACACAGACCAAACCTGGCCTAGCGACAATACTAATCCGGAAGACAGGCTGTTTATACAATATGGTTACTCTCATTTATACCCCACCAATACCATGGTCAATTGGGTAACCGACTGGGGGTATGGCAATCACCAGAAAGAAATACCCTTAACATTTCGCTTCCATTCGGCAATGGCTGCCACTCTGGGTATCGGCGGCAATTTAACCAACTGGAAGCCGGAGGATAAGGAGATTGCAAAAGAAATGATCTCCCAATACAAGAAGGTTAGAAATACAATACAACAAGGGAAATATTATCGCCTTAAGAATCCATTTGAGGAGACACGCTCGGCAGTTCAGTTCGTTTCTCAAGACCAGACTGAAAGTGTAGTATTTGCCTTCCAGATTCTTGAAACTATTGCTGGTGTTCCCTACAATTCAGTCAACAACCGCCTGGTTTTGCATGGACTTGAAGAAGAAGCCAGTTATGAGGTATCTAATGGCAAAGAAGAGTTCATCACTTCAGGTAAAATACTGATGTCAAGTGGACTAGCAGTTTACCTCACAGGAAATTATGCAAGCAGAATGTATACCATTACCAAACAGTAGGCATAGAAGATTTTTAAAGAGACATTCCGAAATAAGATGAACATAGTAATAGCCAAAAGAGAAAACCTGGTTTTGCCTACCTATAAAACCGGCAAACCTGAGATCAATCCTGTATTCTTTGAAAAAAGAGTCTATCAGGGTTCATCAGGAAAGGTTTACCCACTCCCATTTATCGATAAAGTCAACAATCACAAAGAAGATGTGGGATATGACTCTGTCCTTCTGGAGAATGATTTTGTTAAGCTGCTTATGCTACCCGAAATAGGTGGGAGGGTTTTTGAGGCCCAGGATAAAACCAACAATAATTACAACTTTTTCTACCAGCAAAAAGTTATCAAGCCAGCCTTGGTTGGTCTGGCCGGCCCCTGGATAAGTGGAGGTTTAGAATTCAATTGGCCTCAGCATCATCGTCCAGGTACTTATCTTCCTTCAGATGTATATATCGAGGAGGAAGA
Organism: uncultured Porphyromonadaceae bacterium; assembly: GCA_964446195.1. Classification (GTDB taxonomy): domain Bacteria; phylum Bacteroidota; class Bacteroidia; order Bacteroidales; family UBA12481; genus JAUVKA01. The sequence goes on from CAYUNU010000044.1 coordinate 13,865, forward strand.
AGATGGAGCAAGGACTGTATGGATGTCGGAATATGATCCAATGTATCGACTAAAAGGAATGCACGGTATTCGTATACGTCCGGATAGCTCGCTAATAGAATTGCGTGGTCGCTTATTCAACAGAACTCCTCTAACCCAAACTTTCCTATGGTGGGCCAATGTAGCTGTGGAAACACATAAAGATTACAAGAGCTTCTTTCCTCCTGATGTCAACTACGTGGCGGATCATGCAGTACGCGCCATGAGCAGCTTTCCTAATGCGGAGAATCATTACTATGGTATTCCTTATCATAAACGAAAGGGAAGGAATGACTTGCGCTCCTATGAAAACATACCCGTACCTACCAGCTACATGGTGTGTGATACTAAATATGATTTCTTTGGTGGCTATGATTTTAAAGCCGATGGAGGATTTGTTCATGTAGCCAATCGCCACATTTCTCCCGGAAAGAAACAATGGACCTGGGGGAATGAAGAATTTGGCTGGGCCTGGGATCGTGAACTAACGGATGAAGGTGGTCCCTACTTAGAACTGATGGCTGGTGTTTATACCGATAATCAACCGGATTTTACCTACCTCCTTCCATATGAGACAAAATCTTTCTCACAGTTCTGGTGGAGCTACAAAAAACTGGGGCCGGTACAAAATGCGAATAAAGATCCGGCAAGTAAGCTACAGATACTTCAAGGCAATAAGCTCGACCTGGGTATAGCATCCAGCAGGGAATTGAAGAACCTGAGAGTTTGTTTGCTAATAGGAACTGATATTCAATGCTTTGAGAATGTAACTATATCTCCGTCTGATCCCTGGACAAATAATGCAATTGAAATCACCGGAGGTCAGGAGAATTCAATTTCTTTGTCTGTTTTAGACAAGACCGGCAAGGTACAACTAAGCTATCACCATCGCGAGCAGGATTTGAAGAGAA
>CAYUNU010000045.1:0-11324 GCA_964446195.1 uncultured Porphyromonadaceae bacterium
AAAAATAGAGACTAAACAAATTGAAAATTTCACGGATAAGATTTACCTGCCTACCCGTCATCTGGTACCCGGTGTATATTTTTATCAATTGAAAGACCTGAATCACACACTGCATAAGGGAAAACTACTAATAGCAAGATAAGAACTCTACCTTTCCCTTTGTAATTAATATTAGGTCTAATCACACCCTTTTGTTGACTTTCTCACCATATGTTGATTTTCTCATCACTTAGCTAACTCCCTCTTTTTCTTTTCCTTAAGGCTTTCGTCATAATTTACTGTTTATTTTCCTTACACTCCCTTTGCTTGCTTACTCAACACCAATCACGCTTATCCCTTGATCCTCTGCTAATTACATACTTTGGCACTGTAATTGAATGCCTCAAACAGAAATGATTTTACAAAATCAATAAATATAATAAAGCCATGAAAAAAACTATTTTAATCCTGATTGGTGCTCTAATACTGATTAACTGCAATATTGCAGGATCAAGCCCCGACAGGGCAGCTCCGGACAAGGATATCTCTCAACAGGGAAATATCCAGATTTACAGCAAGCCTGAATTTACAGATCTGGCTCAAAAATGGACAGATTTATACTCTGCAGAAAACACAAAGGCTAATGTTCAAATTTTGGCTCTCGATAAGCTCAAAATAAGCGAAGGAAATCTTTCAAAAAAGAACTGGGCCTTAGTTTCTGATTGTGACAATGAGGAATTATGTAGTGAAGCAGCCTGGAAGATGTTAGTAGGACGCGATCCTGTTATTGCAGTAACCAGCTCCAATAATCCTTTTTTAAAAAAGATAAATGAAGTAGGCCTTTCCAAGGAGACCATTAGGTCAGTTCTTTCCGCTGAAACTACTCCAATATGGGGTAAGCTCTTAGGAACAAACTCATCCAAAAAAATTGAGGTTTATCTCGAAGACCAGACCTCTGTTTCCTCCACGACAATTGGATATACAGGTCTTGAGCTTAACTCACTTTCAAATAAGCGCGTCAAAAACGGGTATGAGCTTTCAAAAATAATTGCAAGAGATCCTTATGCAATTAGCTTTATTCGTCTGTCAGAAATCTTGACCGACGACAAAGCCAGCTTTATTGAAGGTATTGCACTTATTCCGATAGACAATAATTCAAATGGGAAAGTTGACTCTTTTGAAAACATATATGCCAATAGCCAATCATTTTTCAGAGGCCTTTGGATAGGTAAATACCCCAGAACATTGATTACCAATCTTTATCTTATTTCTAACAGTGAACCACAAACAGAGGAAGAGGTCAGCTTCCTTACTTTCCTGATGTTAAAGGGAGATGAAATTCTGGCGGAGTCGAATTTTATCAGCTTGGTTAACGAAGAGGCTTTTTCTTCAATTACCAAACTTGAGAAATCAGAATTACCCGAAGATATGGTGGCTGGGAACAAACCAGTCCTGACAATTCTTATAGTGCTGGGTATTTTTGTCTTATTAATGCTAATTCCAGCAGTAATAAGGATTATCCAAAACAGGAAAACTACCGCTTCTCGTTCTTACCTCGAGGACAATAAAGTTTTATCTCCCTCAATACTTAAAAAACCTCAGGGAGTATTATTCGACAAATCACATACCTGGGCATTCATGGAAAAGGATGGCAAAGTGAAAATTGGTATTGATGATTTTCTCCAACATGTGGTAGGTCCAATTACAAGAGTTAAGCTTTTAAATATTGGAGACAAAGTATCAAAGGGTGAGAAAATTATCGTTCTCTCAAACATGGGAAAACAAGTGACTATCAAATCACCTGTTACCGGAATCATTGCCGACTTAAATGAAACAATTAAATCAAATCCTTCCTTATTAAACAAATCCCCCCATGAAGAGGGTTGGATATATACTATTGAACCCACTAACTGGCAGTCTGAAAACCAAATAATGCTCATGGGATCTCAATACATGGACTGGCTGAGAACTGAGTTCTCCCAACTGAAAGATTTCCTCTTGTGGGCACTCAAGGAAAATCAGGGAAGATCAGGACAACTGGTTCTCACTGACGGAGGAGAGATACCAGACGAAACACTAAATCTTTTGGGCGCGGAGATTTGGGAAGAATTTCAAGAAAAATTCATAGACAAAACCAAAAAACTATAAACTATGGGAATTGACAGAAGAATATTCATGAAAACCCTAGGGGTAACCGGCGCCGCTTTGGCTTTGGGAAAACCACTGGTAAAAGCAGAAAAAAATCCGGAGACAACCGAATTCTATGGCTTGCTATACGACTCAACACGTTGCATTGGCTGCCAGTCGTGCGAATTTGCATGCGCTGAAGCACATGGTCTACCAGAACCAACAGAAACACCTGATCCTGAGAACGTCAGGAAAATGGATGAGACCAGGCGGACTGTTGTAAATATGTATGACACAAGCGAAGGAGAGCTTTGTATTAAGGAGCAATGCATGCATTGCAATGAACCCGCTTGCGTAGCAGCCTGTTTAACACAAGCAATGTATAAAACAAAGGAAGGCCCGGTTATTTGGAGAGGAGACAAGTGTATGGGATGCCGATATTGCATGGTTTCTTGTCCCTTTGATATTCCAAAATTTGAATATCATAGCTCAAACCCCAAGATTCTGAAGTGCGATATGTGCTACGACCGACTGAAGGAAGGTCAGATGCCTTCATGTGTGGAAAACTGCCCGGCTGAAGCAATCATTTTTGGCACCCGTAGAGAACTCTTGAAGGAAGCAAGAAAAAGAATTGTGGAAAACCCTGATGTATATGTAGACCATATATATGGTGAAAATGAAGCAGGAGGAACAGGACTGCTGTACCTGGCCTCGGTTGAAATGAAAGAGCTGGGCATGAAAGACCAGCTTCAAAACAAAAGTTATCCTTCACTCACCAAAGGCTTCCTTTATAGTGTTCCTTCTGTCTTCGTGCTAGCCCCAGCTATTCTTTTGGGCATACATGAAGCAACCAAGTCCAACCAAAAAAATGAAACTGATGAAATCGATTAGTGTCCAACAACCTACAGACCGAATTAAAGAAAATAAATCAACCTGGAAGTTCATTCTAAGTGAATTAAAACCAAAAGGAAAGATCTTTACTCCTTTTAACCTTATATCTGTTCCGGTAATCATTCTTGGCGCAATCCTCATCGTTATCAGGTTTGCCCATGGTATAGGAGCTGTCACTAATCTAACACAGGAAGTGCCCTGGGGATTATGGATAGGTTTCGATGTAATAACAGGTGTTGCATTCGCAGGAGGAGCATACGTTGTAACCTTTATGGTATATATCCTTAAAGATCAGTCGTTCAAACCAATAGTAAGAGTTACCGTTCTAAACGGCTTTCTGGCTTATGTTTTTTATGCCGGAGCATTGCTACTCGACCTTGGTCGCCCCTGGAATGTTATAAATCCTATTATTGGAAATAATTTTGGAACAAGCTCGGTCCTCTTCCTGGTAGCCTGGCATTTTCTCCTTTATATGGTTGCCCAGCTGATCGAATTTTCGCCCACTATCGCAGAGTGGCTTGGAGCAAAACGTGCTCGTAAAATTCTATCAGGAATGACACTAGCTGCTGTGATATTCGGCATCACTCTTTCATTGCTTCATCAATCAGGGCTTGGTGCTCTTTACCTTATGGCAAAAGAGAAGATTCACCCTTTGTGGTATTCCGAATTTATACCAGTTCTATTCGTAGTATCTAGTGTATTCGCCGGTTTATCAATGGTTATTTTTGAGGGATCAATAAGTAATAGAGTATTCTTTAGCCAGATAAGCAAAAAGAATCATGAGGCTCATAACAATATAATTATCAGACTGGCAGGCATATGTGCAGCTGCTATGTTTGCATACTTTTTTATGCAGGTACTAGTGTTTATTCATAATAAAAACTGGAGCTATCTAAATACAGGTATGGGCTACTGGTTCCAATTCGAAATGATCGGTTTGGTTATTATCCCAATGGTTTTGTTCTTTCAAGGGTTTAGAACAAAAAATCTTAAGATGATTAAAATAGCTGCGATCCTTACAATGCTCGGCATCATAGTCAACAGACTAAATGTAACTGTAATAGGTTTCCGCTGGGAAGATCCAGTAAGATACATACCATCCTGGAAAGAAATTGTTATCACTCTAGCCGTAATATTTACAGAAATATGGGTTTTCAGGTGGATAATAAGGCGTATGCCTGTTCTTAGGGACTCTCCTGAATGGGTAAATAATGAAGAATAAAATGAGAATAAAAAAACAATAAACCAAAAACAAATAATTATCATGGAAGGATTTACATATCATAATATATTCGACACCAAGGGTATAGAATATATATTCGTAATAATGTTTCTCTTATTTCTTGTTCCTTTCTGGTTACGATTGCATAAAAGATCTAAAAAGTTGGCTCTGGTAAGTGAAGCTTTTTCAATTAAACCTGATGACCTCAGGATACCACAAGGAGTATTTTTTGGACGCAATCATACCTGGCTGTATCTACTGAAAAATGGAAAAGCAAGAATTGGATTGGATGATATGCTTATGCATGCTACCGGCCTCGTAAATATAAAACTAAGTGCTGAAGCTGGTACATTTATCAAGAAAGGAGACTTGTTGGCAGAGCTTGAACAGGAAGGCAGAACCTTGCAAATATTTTCACCTATAAGCGGTGAAATAAAAAAAGCCCATAGCTCACTATCCCAACACCCCGAAACACTTAACAACCAACCCTTTACAGAAGGTTGGCTCTTTGAAATAAAACCCGAAAACTGGAAAACTGAAACAAACCCACTTATGCTGGCCGACAAAGCCACTAAATGGATGAAAGATGAACTATCGAGATTTAAGGATTTGGTAATGACCTCAACAGCCAATAAAGATTCTGACAATTCACGAATTGTGCTTCAGGATGGGGGTGAATTGAGAGACCATATACTGCAAAAACTTCCCAAGGATTCCTGGAACGATTTTCAGAATAATTTCTTGTCTCTTTAAGGAAAAACCGAATAAAAATGTTAAACTTTGTGTTGAAGAATTAAACATATTTTTTAAGACCCTATCGATATATTAAATGCCGACTTCAAAAAACCTATATGATCCTAAAAACATCATTCAGAAATTAATACGAAGATATATACATTTCAGGTATTCGATATACAGTAGGGTTATCCTGGTTATTGGATTGCTTTCAGTATTTCTACTGATCTCTTATCAAATAATTTTTCGCACAGTAAACGAATCTTATATTAAAACCGCCATTTATCAGAATGGCAATAATATTGGATCCATTGTCGAGGGCGCTCTGTACCATTCCATGCTGGAAAACAACAAAATGGAATTGCAGAACACCCTCGACATTATTGATGAACTTTCAGGTATCGATGGAGTATTATTATATGATAATCAGGATAATTTGGCGTATTCATCCCATTTAGGTAAATCTAAGGGACATATTCAACCAAATTGCAAAGACTGTCATACCAACCTGGATACCTTGTTTCCCGGTCTTGAAAAAAGCTACCGTTATATCAGGGTAAATAGTGAATGCAATATGAATATGACCAATACCAACTATTCTCAATTGCTAATCAGGGCTCCAATAATAAACCAGCCATCTTGCTATCTTAACACTGCCTGCCATGCTCATCAACCGGAAGAAAAAATGTTGGGGTCATTGCTTATTAAATTGCCTCTGAGTGATATTGAGGATGCCGTTTCTACAGCTTCCAGGCTTTTCACTTTGCTGGCAGTATTTATCACCATAATTATTGCATCTTCATTGATTCTATTTACCCGAAGGAATATAAAAAATCCACTAAACAATATCATTGAAGCTAGTAAAGCTATTGCAACAGGTAATTATTCGGTCAGGATAAATGTTAAACATGGTCAACTGGATGACATCAAAATGGTGTCAAAAGCATTCAACCATATGATGGACAAGCTTGAATCGGTGAACACCGAACTTCAAAACTGGTCTAAGCAACTGGAATACAAAGTACTGAAGAAATCAGAAGAACTGGGAGAGATTCAAAACGAACTCATCAATATAGAACGCAAAGCATCACTCGGCAAACTATCATCATCAGTAGCCCATGAGCTGAATAATCCACTATCAGGAATACTTGTTTATGCCAAACTGATTAATAAAAAACTGAGAAATCTACCCTATGATCAGGAGCAACTAAAGCCTATTATTTCTCATATAAAATTAATTGAAGACGAAACCAAACGCTGTGGAGATATCGTAAAAGGCTTACTGGATTTTTCAAGATCAGATCAGGAAAATTTCGAAATAAAACACCTGCATGAAGTTTTAAAAGAGACGAATAATTTGGTTCAACACTCAATAAGCCTATCCAATGTCAAGTTCTCACTCGAACTAAAAGCAGAGAAAGATTTGTTACTATGTAGTCCTAATCAAATAAAACAGGTATTTGTTGCTCTTCTGGTAAATTCATCCGAAGCAGTACCTGAGGATGGAGAAATAAAACTAAGTACCCGAAACTCTGATGACGCATATATTTGGGTGGAAATATCAGACAATGGATCAGGAATTGTTCCGGAAGATATCCCTCATATATTTGAACCATTTTATACCACAAAAAGGCATGGAGATGGAATCGGCCTTGGGCTAGCTATTGTCCACGGGATAGTGAAAAGTCATGACGGTAGCATAGATGTTTCATCATTCCCCGGAAAAGGAACAACAATGTCAATTAAACTACCATTAATTAAAGAGGAATCGTGAAATGGCAAAAAAAGTATCCATACTTATAGTTGACGATGAGCAATCTGTCAGAGATTCTCTGTGCGATTGGTTTATTGATGACGGATATCACGTGGTCACAGCCGAAAATGGCAAAAAAGCTCTGTCTGCTCTCGAGGGACATTGTTTTGACATTGTGCTGGCAGACATCAAGATGCCAGGAATGGATGGTCTGGAACTGCTCAAACGAATAAAAATCCTGAAGGAAAATACCATCGTGATTGTTATGACGGCCTTTGCCTCTGTAAATACCGCAGTACAAGCTCTTAAAGATGGAGCATTTGACTACGTAACAAAGCCCTTTGATCCTGATGATCTTTCCCACCTCATCCGTAATGCAGTTAAACAAATATCGCTGCATGAAGAAAATGAGATACTGAGAGAAAGAATGGGGCAACTTGAAAACATCGAAGATCTTATAGGCGAAAGTGAGCCTATGAAAAAAATGCTGAATGAACTGGCAAATGTTGCTCAATCTAATTCTTCAATAATTATCACCGGTGAAAGCGGCACGGGTAAAGAGCTTATTGCCAGGGCTATTCATGCTAATTCAACACGAAAATTCTTCCCCTTAGTGAGCGTTCATTGTGGAGCACTATCCGAAAGTCTGCTGGAAAGCGAACTTTTCGGTCATGAAAAAGGAGCTTTTACAGGCGCAATGTACTGCAGAAAAGGAAGATTTGAAATGGCTGATGGAGGAACAATTTTCCTGGATGAGATTGCAACAATTTCTCCTAAAATGCAAATCGAACTGCTCAGAGTACTGGAAACAAAAAGCTTTGTACGTGTTGGGGGAAACAAAGAAGTATCTTCTGATTTCCGCGTGATTTGTGCAACCAATAGAGACTTGAAAGAAATGGTCGATAAAGGGACCTTTAGAGAAGATCTTTATTACAGACTGAATGTTGTGAATATTGAAGTTCCCCCACTGCGCGAAAGAATAGATGATATACCCCTACTGGTCGATTTCTTTATAAAAAAATACTGCGCATCAATGAACCGGCCTTCCGTAACAATTGATAGTGCAGCAATAACCAGACTTAAAGAGCTAGACTTTCCCGGGAATATACGTGAGCTCGAAAACATGATCGAAAGAGCAATTGTTGTTGGAAATGGTAAAAAAATTACCTGCAGAGACCTACCTATTCAAGCAGTCATGAACTCAAGAGGGACAGAAAGTCTTGATGATATTAATAAAATTCATATCCAAAGAGTTCTAATCCATCATAACTGGAATATAAGCCGAGCAGCTAGAGCCCTGAAGGTAGATCGTGTAACTCTTTACAGCAAAATAAAAAAATATAACCTTAAACCGGAAGACTAGGCATTTCGAAGTGAATAGCTTGAATGCATAAAGCAAAAATACATATTGTCTCATTCTCGGTTTTTGACCCAGCCATGCTGAAAAGTATTGCTTTTGCGGCATCCAGGGAATTCGATACAAAAGTACTCTTCTCTGAAGGACATATTGACTTGAGCGATTATTTCGACCCTTCCCGTGGGCAATACCAAGGAAATGAACTGTTAAGAATAGTTGAGGAGGATTTCGCTGATATGGAGAACAAAACAATCGGGCTGTTTAATGTTGACCTATTCATACCAATACTAACATATATTTATGGCCAAGCCTATCTTGGGGGAAACTCAGCAATAGCCTCTTCCCATCGACTTAGCAACGCCAAATATGGCTTGTTGGAAGATGTAGATCTTTTCAGGGAAAGAATGGCCAAAGAAGTAATACATGAATTAGGTCATACTTTCGGATTAATCCATTGCTACAACCCAAAATGTGTCATGAGATCAAGTACTTATGTTGAAGAAATAGACCAAAAAAATCAAACTCTCTGTGGTCGCTGTAAAAAAACATTTCTAAACCCTTCTCAACAAGAAAATTAGGTCACACCAAATTTTAATTAATAATTTACAATATAGCGCTTGTATTATGAACACTTGTTCATTATCTTTGTGAACCATTGTTCATAATAATAAATATGTCACCACGAAGTAAACGATTTAGACAAGTTGTATCTCCCCCGGTACTAAAGGGTTTTCAACCAATAGGACTACCTAAAAACGAATCAAAAAAAATATCTCTGCTATTTGAAGAATATGAGGCTCTAAGACTGGCTGACTACTCAAATATGAAGCAAGAAGAGGCAGCCAAAATAATGAAAGTATCCCGACCAACATTCACGAGAATATACAACTCTTGCCTGAAAAAAATTGCCAAAGCTTTTGCCGAGGGCAGGATTATAAGTATTGAAGGTGGGAATGTTGAATTTGATAAACAATGGTACAGATGCAATGATTGCACTACAGTATTTCATCATCCTGACGAAATCATCAAGGAATGTATTAGTTGTGATTCTGATAAACTTGAGAATATTAACAAGAGTGTGAAGGACTGGAAAGAAAATCAATCAGTAAAAAAATCTAAAACTGAAGAAGAATTTTGTTACTGCCCAAATTGTGATGTTCAAACTCCTCGTCAAAATAATGTCCCCTGTTTTAGCCAAACCTGCCCGGATTGCAGCACCCCCCTTCTAAGAAAGAGCATAGTATAAACATCAACAAGAGCTTAAGTATTTTAATCCTATTTGCAATTCTGCAAATCCCTATGACATATAATAAAACCTATTATAAATATTAAAAAATTTATTACCATGAAACACACAGATGTATTAGTAATCGGAGGCAGTGCAGCAGGGCTTGTATCTGCACTTGCTGCTAAGAATCATTACCCCGAAAAAAATGTGATACTTATCCGCAAAGAAGAGAAAGCAGTAATACCTTGCGGTATCCCTTATATTTTTGGCACTCTTAATTCTGCTGATGAAAATATTCTACCAGATGCAGGACTAATAAAAGCAAATATTGATATTATTGTAAATGAGGTTATGAATATCAATTATGAGCAAAAGACCTGCAGACTGAAAGATTCATCAGAAATAAGCTTTGACAAACTAATCCTTGCTACAGGATCAACTCCTGTCATTCCCAAATGGTTAAAAGGTGCTGAACTAAAAAATGTTTTTACAGTACCAAAAGACCTTAAATACCTTGGCATAATGAGTGAAAAGCTCAAAACAGCAAAAAATATTTGCGTTATTGGAGCCGGTTTTATTGGTGTTGAAATGTCTGACGAGCTGAATAAAAAGGGCAAGAATGTTACCCTAATTGAGCTTATGCCAAATATTCTGGGAAAAGCTTTTGATGAAGACTTAGCCGAAGAAGCAGACAAAATCCTTGCTAGTCAGGGTGTAACAATTCTTAAAAACCACTGCGTAAGGGAGATAAAGGGACAAGAGGCTGTAGATTCAATAGTCATTGAGACAGAAGGTGAAGCCAAAACTATTAAGGCAGATGCAGTTATCCTGACTATGGGATACGAACCCAATACCAAATTAGCAGAAAACCTGGGGATGGCCTTCAACAGGGATGGCTTCATTAAAGTGGATGAATACATGAGGACAGACTTACCTGATGTTTTTGCTGTTGGCGATTGCGCTGAAAAACGCGACTTTTTTACCAGAAGAAGATCAACAGCTATGCTAGCATCTATTGCTTGTGCCGAAGCTAGAGTTGCCGGCATGAACCTGTTTAAACTATCAACACTAAAAACAATTGGAGGAACAATCGCAATCTTCTCAACTGCAATAGATGGTATGGCTTTCGGTGCAGCAGGCCTAACAGAAACAGTAGCCAGAAAAGAGGGATTCGAAATTATTACCGGCAAATTTACAGGTATCGACCGTCACCCAGGCGTATTAAATAATCCTACTAAACAAATAGTTAAGCTTGTTGCCGCTAAAGAAAGTGGCATGATATTAGGCGGAGAAGTAATGGGTGGAGCAAGTACTGGCGAACTAATCAATATCATTGGACTAGTTATTCAGAACAAGATGAGTGCTAATACACTTTTAACATCCCAGATAGGAACTCACCCCATGCTAACTGCCTCACCTGCAGCATACCCATTAATTAAAGCCGCCGAAGAAGTGGCAAAAAAGTTTTGGGTAAATTAGAATACCTGGTAGAGACAGATTAAGTTCTGTCTCTACTTTTTCCTCCTACCTATAAGCCAATCATTATAGTCAAATGATTTCTATTCCTGTTTAACACAGACTTGTAATATTGCTGCTCTGCTTCAATAACACGGTCCTCCACTCCATAGTAAAATGGCAATTCTTTGAGATAATCGAGCAAAGATATCTCTCCCAACTTCCAGGATTCTTCCAGCAGGGTCTTCGATTTCAATGAACCCAGACTTGCTTCCAGATTCCCTTTGATTTCTATCGATTGAGTGGCCATCTCGTTTAGGTTATCCCAGTCGCTTTTAATAGTAAGCCTGGTCAAACGTTGGCCATAACCCGACCAACTACTGCTTAGCTTGGCTTTTTTAATCTCATTAGCTTTGCCCCAAAGAGGTATCGATAGGCCAAACTCCACTCCTGCAAGCTTTTCATCCCTGATCGCCTCCCTAACAAACCCAAACTGAAAATCCGGCAGGGGATCGGGGTGCTGATCCTTAAAGAAGGTATCAGCAGGGATTTCTCCAAGATTGGCTGATAGACACCG
>CAYUNU010000045.1:11334-14734 GCA_964446195.1 uncultured Porphyromonadaceae bacterium
AGGTAAGCTGTTTTTGCAATTTCAATATCCGCCTCAGCTAATTGTTTTTTGATATTTGCTTTCTCAACCATAGGATTATTTGCCATGACATCAAGATCCTGACTATTTGAGTATAGCTCTTCAAAATCGGAGTACTCCATAGTTCGAATATCCAGTTCCTGCCCACCATTGAGAACCATAAGCTGCCTGCTAAGAATTTTTTTCTCAGAAATGAGCATTAACAGATCCTGCTGGTAAGTGTCAACTAAAAGACTGGCCTTTTCCAATTCAATACGGTTAGTCTCACCCGACTCAAACATCCCGACCGCCATCTTGTGGATATGCCTTAGACGCTCCAAGCGTTTTTCAATCATCTCTTGCCGCACCGACACATGGACAAGATCTATCATCAAATCCAAAGACTCAAATAATACTTTGTTTACTTCAGCATCCAAATCCATCCCATAAAATTCAGCAGAGAGCTTATTGAACTTTTTTTGCTTATAATAATAAGTTGGAAACTTAAGCTTCTGATGAACATTAAGGTTTTTGCGCTCTCCAATATAGGAAGGTGAACCCCACAAATAAGCACCAATAATCTCTGGATCACTAGGAATAATTTTACTCCTGTCATCCAGTATTTTAATTTGATTTTCAAGAGCCATAGCCTTAAGAGTAAGACTATTCGAGACAATCTCTGAGGCCGCGAGCTGCAAACTGTTCTGAGCATTTGCATTCAAAGCAATGCCAATAACTATTATGAGTAATACAATATTCTTCGTCATACTAATTTTACTTTTTCACTAGGTTTCGAGAATCGAGCTCCGATTATCAGGTACACTGCCGGAATAACAAAGAGGTTCAATATCGTTGAAGTTATAAGCCCTCCAAGAATCACAACCCCCATTGGGCTTTGAATCTCATTACCGGGCTTTTCTCCTCCCAAAACCAATGGCAGTAGTGCTAAAGCTGCTGTCAATGCAGTCATAAGTATTGGATTCAGCCGATCAACAGAACCTCTTAAAACTGCCTCCCTTACACTAAAACCCTGATCTGCTAAAGCCTGATATCGTGACACTAAGAGTATCCCATTTCGCGTAGCAATACCAAATAATGTAATAAAACCAATTAATGCAGGAATACTAAGTGACCCTGAAGTAAACCAAACTGCTCCTACTCCCCCAATTAGAGACAGCGGAAGATTGATAAGAATAATTCCTGCCAGACCTAAGTGGCGAAACTCCATAAACAAAATCATGAATATTACTGCTAAAGCCAGCAAAGAAGCAATTAGAATGCGCCGGGTGGCTGTTGCGGCGCTTTCAAACTGCCCCCCATATTCAATGAAATATCCTTGAGGTAGCACAATATGATCCTCTATTGCTAACTGCAGATTATTTACTGCAGTCTTAAGATCTGTCCCTGCAACGTTGGCCGAAACAACTAGTTTCCTTTGAACATTTTCCCTGTTGATAGTTACAGGCCCTCCTGAAGATAACACATCTGCCACCAAATCCAGGGGAACTTTTGCTCCAGTCTCAGTGTCTATATATGCATTTCTTATCTGCTCCATCCGACCGCGATACTCATCTTTGAGTCGTACTGTAAGATCAAATCTCCTGTTTCCTTCATAAACTTCACCAACCTTCTCACCTCCAAAAGCCGCCCGGATAAATTCATTGAACTGATTTAGTGGAATGCCATATTGAGCAAGCATCACACGATTAGGAATTATCTGAATTTGTGGCACATCAATTTGTTGCTCCACATTCACATCTACCAGTCCTGGTAAAGATTCTGCCAACTCACCAATATCACTACCAATATCATACAAGTATCCTAATTCCTGACCGAAAATTTTAACTGCTATCTCTGCCCTTGTCCCTGATAACATATGGTCGATTCGGTGCGATAAAGGCTGACCTATTACAAAGGACAGTCCTGATATTTCGGATAATTCATGACGAACCTCCTCCATAAACTCCTCAAGTGTGCGCCCTTTGAGATCAAATGGCACATCTATCTCAGATGAATTTGAGCCGCCATGGGCATGTTCACTTTTCTCGGCTCGTCCTGTTCTCCTGGTGACAAGCTTAACCCCCTCTATATCCATCAATTTTTCCCCAACCTGAAGATTTAAAAGATTTGTTTCCTCCAGAGATAAACCAGGAACCGATTGTGAGATAATAGTTAAAACCCCTTCATTGAACCTTGGTAGGAAAGAGCTTCCAAATGTTGTTAATACGACAAGAGCAGCAACAAGTAATAAAGCAGGAATACCTATAACCCATTTTTTAAATCCTAAAAGAAAACCTAATATCCTGGAATATGCCCTGTTTAATTTCCTAACCATCGCATTTCCTCCCTCAACAGGCCTTTGCAGTTGCTTCTCTGTTGTAAATGCTAAACTACATAATACCGGCGTCAAGGTAAGTGCTACTATCATTGAAGATAGCAAGGACACAATAAACGTTATACCCAAAGGACGCAGCATCCTCCCTTCCATGCCTGATAAAAAGAAAAGTGGCAAAAAGGCTACAATGATTATCACAGTAGCATGAATGATAGAAGACCTGATTTCCAGAGAAGCCTGATAGACAACATTCAATAGAGGCTTTCTTTCCCCTGTGGGCAAAAGCCTATTTTCCTTAAGGCGTTTCAAAACTACCTCAACATCAATTATTGCATCATCCACCAGAACCCCAATGGCAATAGTCATTCCACCAAGCGACATAGTATTTATTGAATAACCAAAAATCTTTATAACTATTATTGTTATCAAAAGAGATATCGGTATGGCAACAAGAGAGATAAATGTTGTCCTTAAGTTCATTAGAAACAAGAATAAAATCAGGATAACAAAAAGACCTCCCTCAATAAGTGCCCTGGCAACATTGTTAACCGAAGTCTTTACAAAATCTGCCTGCCGAAAAACATGATCATTCACAGATATATCATCCGGCAAGGAGCCATGCATCTCATCTATGGCTTTATCAATACTCTCAGTTATATCAATAGTATTACCATTGGGTTGCTTAAGAATTGTCATCACAACCGACCTTTCCCCATTATAATAACCCTCCCCTACTTTGGGTGCATGACTGCCAAGCTTAATATCAGCTATCTGACTCATATACACAGGAATACCATTATGCTTCTTTACCAAAGTTTCAGATATCCTGTCTAAGAGGTTTGTCTGAGCTAATCCTCTTATGATGTACTCCTGACCATGTTCGTTCAAAATCCCTCCTGATGTATTAACATTCATGTCTCTTGTCACAGTCAGGACATCTTCCATACTGATTTGATAATGATCCATTTTCAAAGGATCCAATTGTATCTGGTACTCCTTAAGATCTCCCCCGATTGTTACAACCTGGGAAACCCCGTTAACAGCTAAAAGGCGCGGACTAATCTCCCA
>CAYUNU010000046.1:0-13466 GCA_964446195.1 uncultured Porphyromonadaceae bacterium
ATGTTAAGGTGACTGTGGAAAATCTTCTTGCTGCCCGTGGGCAAGGGTATAGGATTGCCTTGAATATTCTTCATATGGGACGGCTGAAGCTTGGGGGTAATGTTCTTGGAGCTGCTAAGAATGCCATAAATCAATCCGTCAACTATGCCAATGAAAGAAAACAATTTGGTATGCTGATCTCTGAATTTGGTTCTATTAAACATAAGCTGGCTCAGCAAGTTATAAGAACTTTTTCTGTAGAATCAGCTGCATACCGAGCATCAATGAATATTGATCAGATTGCTTCTGATTATGAAATAGATTGCCTAAAAGAGCAATCGCAGATAACAGCCTGTGCGCAGGTGGCTATTGAAGCTGCTATTCTAAAGGTAGCAGGTTCAGAGGCATTGGATTATGTTGTAGATGAGGCAGTCCAGATATTTGGTGGAATGGGATATTCTGCAGAAATGCCAGTTGATCGTGCTTACCGTGATTCAAGAATTAATAGAATTTTTGAAGGCACCAATGAAATCAACAGGATACTTTTAGTTGACACTCTTTTGAAAAGGGGTCAAAAGAAGGATATTGCTCTTTTCGAATCTGCTGACGAGGCATACAAGGGATTAAATAATCTTGCCAGTCAAAGCTTGCCAGATAGTTATTTTGAGTTAAAGAGCTTAAGAG
The DNA here is from genome assembly GCA_964446195.1 of uncultured Porphyromonadaceae bacterium. GTDB lineage: Bacteria > Bacteroidota > Bacteroidia > Bacteroidales > UBA12481 > JAUVKA01. The sequence continues at coordinate 664 of CAYUNU010000046.1, forward strand.
TTTCTGATATGAAAAAGGCTGTTCTGGCTTTAATTCATGTTGTTTCAAACAAGTTTGGCAGAAAGCTTGTCTTTGAGCAGGAGATACTTAATTCTTTGGCAGACATGATAATCAATATTTATGTTACTGAATCAACTTTACTTAGGGTATGGAAATTAGCTGATCAAAGAGGAGAAGAGGCTGTTGGCTTGTACAAGGACATGTTAGATGTTAATTCGTATGATGCAGCTGCCTTGGTAAGAAAAGCTGGAATGGATGCTGTAAACTCATTTGCTGAAGGCGAAGAGTACGCTTTGCTGATGAAAGGGATTGAGTATTATACCCAAACTGACCCTGTCAATACCAAGGAAGCACGACGGAGGATTGCCGATAAGATTATTGAAGAAAATAAATATGTTTTCTAATAAACTCGAATGATAATTATAAGCCCATCAGACTTCATTGCCTAATGGGCTTTTTTTGTACATAATTTATCGGTAAATTTATCTGGCTGACAAACAAGTAATGGAAAATAGGAAATACAGCATTGGGATCATTGGGGCGGGGAATGTTGCAAGTCATTTAGTACCGGCTCTATATGCTGTAGGGCATAAGGTGGAGCAGATCATTAGCCGTACAGCTCTTTCAGCTGAGGTACTTGCCCAAGGCATAGGAGCTGAGTACAGTGACAATATCTCCAAGCTTAAGCCTGATTTGGACATTGTATTTTTAACAGTACCTGATCATGCTCTTATAGAATTGGTGAATGAATTTGCAGATTTTCGCGGAATTGTTGTACATACAAGTGGGTCTGTTTCAATTAATATCTTCAGCCATTTGCATTGTTCCTATGGAATATTCTATCCTCTTCAGACATTCTCCAAAAAGCGTGAAATTGATTTTAAGAGCATACCAGTATTCATCGAAGCATCTGATAATATTACTCTTTCAGTTTTGAGCCAAGTTTCAGGAGGGGTATCGGACAAGGTATATGAATTAGGTTCGGAGCAGAGGGCTCAACTACATCTCGCCGCTGTTTTTGTAAATAATTTCACGAATTATCTGCTAACAGTAGCCTATGATATACTTGGATCAGTGGGTCTTGAGAAGGAAGTTATGGTTGATCTATTAAAAGAAACCCTTGAAAAATCAATTGAGGATGGTTCTTTTATATCCCAAACCGGTCCTGCCGTTAGAGGTGATATTTCTACTATAAAAAAGCATTTGAATTTATTATCTTTCTCCCCTGAACTAAGTCAAATTTACCAATGTCTGACCGAATCTATTCAATCTAGGTATGGATTAGGGACGGAGGGAAAATAATCGTTATTCATGGGTCTGTTCAAAGAAGAATTAAGGAAAATTAAAGCTTTTGTTTTTGATGTTGATGGGGTTCTTGCCGAGAGTCAGGTGATTCTTGATCCATCGGGAGATATGATGCGTACCATGAATACAAAGGATGGATATGCAATGTATAAAGCGGTTAAGGAAGGATTTCCTATTGCAATTATATCTGGCGCAAAATCTCCTTCTATACGGGCACGATTTGCCACACTTGGAATTAATGATGTTTTCCTGGATTCCAGAAATAAATTAGTGGATTTGGAAAGGTTCCTCTCAAAAACGGGATTGGACTCATCATTTGTTTTATATATGGGGGATGATATTCCCGACATAGGACCGATGAGAAAGATCGGGTTGCCAACCTGCCCTAACGATGCTGTTGAGGAAGTACAAAGCATATCCAAGTATATTTCAAATTTAGCTGGGGGAAAGGGCTGTGTAAGGGATATAATCGAGCAAGTATTAAGGTCGCAAGGTAAATGGGCCACAACAGAATAGTTAAATATTATGATAAAATCAATCAGTCGATTAGTACGAGTACCGAACCTGGCAATGGTTTTCCTGACCATGTACCTCATGAGGTGGTCAATTGTTCGACCGATTCTGGATTTAATGGGTTTTGAAGTTCAAATGCCTGAACTGACTTTTTTCTTTCTGGTATTATCCACGGTGTTTATTACAGCTGCTGGAAATGTTATAAATGACTATCATGATGTGTCTGTTGATCGTGTTAACCAGCCTGACAGGGTTGTAATAGATAAGTTTATAGGACGGAGGTCTGCGATAATTCTTCATTTTGCCTTAAATACCGCTGGGATAATCCTTGGGGTTTTTGTGTCTTTCTACCATCACTTATATTGGTTGAGTCCTATTTTTTTAGTTGTGCCGGTAGGGTTATGGTTTTATTCAACTGTATATAAGCATAGAGTCTTTATTGGAAATTTCCTGATTTCTGTAGTCATAGCAATGGTGCCGTTATTAGTGGTTTTGTTTGAATACCCACTTATCTGCAGGGCTAATCAGGATATTTTAGTTGAATTCCCCGACATGTTTCATCCTATTCTTTACTGGGTTGGATTGTTTGCCGCGTTTGCTTTTCTCACCAACCTAATCCGTGAAATTATTAAAGATGCCAAAGATATTGAGGGAGACAGGGAGGTTGGAAGCAAGACAATTGCTGTAGTTTTTGGGCTAAAGTGGTCAAAGGTCCTTGCTACTATTCTTGTTCTTATTTCATTGTTAGGATTGGCAATAATCTTTTTTTTATTCCTGAGCGATTGGCTAAGTCTTGTTTACTTTGTTGTGTTTTTGGCTCTACCATTAACAATTTTATTCATTCAATTAATTAGAGTAAAAGACTCAAAGGGATATCACCATTTAAGTCAATTAGTGCAAATTATTATGCTTACAGGCCTAATGTATGCCCCTCTTGCTTACTTCATAATGAATACTTTTCTTTTATAATATGGGCTTTCAGGATGATCATATAAAGAGCTATAAAATTCACCTTGGTTCCAGGTCGCCACGAAGGGAGCAATTGCTAAGAGGCTTGGGGTTGGATTTTGAAATTTGGATAAAGGAGGAATCGGAAGAGAATTATCCTGATGGTCTCGGTCCTGCTGAGGTTGCTATATATCTGGCAAGATCAAAAGCTGATCTGTATTTGTCGGATTTGGTCGATCGAGACATTCTTATAACAGCGGACACCATTGTTGCTATAGATGATGAAATATTGCACAAACCTGATTCCAGGGCACATGCTATAAGTAGTTTGAAGAAATTAATGGGTAGAGAACACATTGTTATTACGGGGACATGCTTGAGCTCCAATGATAAATGTTCTTGTTTTTGTTCCGAAACTGGTGTTAAATTCGCGAGTCTTGATGATGCGGAAATTGATTATTACGTAGATAAATAGGCGCGGTTTGGTAAAGCAGGGGCGGGTGGGATCCAGGAATGGATTGGGTACATCGGAGTTGAAAGTATTCAAGGATCTTATTTTAATGTTATGGGTTTACCTGTTCAAAGATTATATAGTGAATTGAAAGCGTTCACTGGCTATAAAAAGTAGTTAGTCATTGTTTTTAAAAGCTACCTAATAAAAAGTACTATTAATAATAAACGTTCTATCCAGATGAAAAAAAAATTCAGATTTGCCGGGCTTGCTTTTTTTATGTTTCTACTAGTGGTTCCTAAACTCATAGCTGACGAGGGTATGTGGATACCTCTATTGCTTGAGAAATACAACATTAAGGATATGCAGGCGAAAGGCTTTAAATTGACTGCAGAAGATATATATTCTATTAATCAGGCCTCAATGAAAGATGCAGTTGTGATATTCGGAGGGGGTTGTACTGGAGAGATTATATCTGATCAGGGCTTACTTATAACCAATCACCACTGTGGCTTTGGTTCAATTCAAAGGCACAGTAGTGTTGAACACGACTATCTTACTGATGGGTTCTGGGCGATGACCAGGGATGAAGAGCTGCCAAATCAGGGTTTGTCAGTTACTTTTCTTGTTAGAATAGAGGATGTTACAGAAGCTGTTCTGACGAATGTTGGGGATGATTTATCAGATGGAGACAGGAGAAAACTAATAAATGATAATATTGGACAAATAAGAGGTAGTGCAGTTGAAGGGACTCACTATTCTGCTCGTGTAGTTCCTTTCTTTTCTGGTAATCAATATTTTTTGTTTGTTAATGAGACATATCGTGATGTTAGGTTGGTTGGTGCTCCACCTTCTGCTATAGGTAAATTTGGAGGCGAAACAGATAACTGGATATGGCCCAGGCACACTGGGGATTTCTCAGTTTTCAGGATTTATGCTGATAAGGATAATATGCCTGCTGATTATTCGGAAGACAATGTGCCATACAAGCCCAAGAAGCATTTTCCTATATCTTTAAAAGGAGTTGAAAAGGGTGATTTTACTATGGTTTTTGGTTATCCTGGTAGCACAACGGAATATGTACCGGCGGCTGGTATAGAGTCCAGTGTGAATTCTACAATACCGGTCATGATAGATCTGAGAACCAAGCGTTTAGATGTTATAATGGCTGCAATGGAAACCAGTCCTAAAATCAGGATACAATATGCTGCTAAAAAATCAGGGATAGCTAATAGCTGGAAGAAAAATCAGGGTATATTGAAAGGGTTAAAAACTTTAGACGCCATAAACAGGAAGAAGGATTTTGAGAAAGAATTTCAGTTATGGGTTAATAGTGAAACTGCTTTAAAAGCTAAGTATGGTGATTTATTAGAGCAATATAATAAGCTTATAATTGACCGAGCACCTTTTGCACTTGCAAATACATATACCAGGGAAGCTGGGATGGCACCGGAGATATTTAGTTTTGCCGGTCAGTTTGACCGACTTGTTAGATTGGCTGAAGGGGATACTGATGATGAAAATTTAGGACGGACTATTGAAAGTTTGACATCAAGGATTGCAGGTCATTTTAAAAATTATCACGCCCCTACTGATATGAAGCTGGTTGCTGTGATGTATGATGCCTATTCGAAGGGCATTGATCCTGTTTATAAACCCCAGTTACTTACAGAAGTTGAACAGAAGTATAACGGAGACTTTAATCAATATGCAGCTGATTTGTTCGCCAAATCAATTTTTGCTGATGAGGAAAGAGTTCTATCTTTTGTCGAAAGTTTCAATAAGAGGAAGGCTAAAAAGATATTGAAGGATCCTGCCTATATGATGTATATGGCAGTTAATCAGGCTGGCAGGGATTTAATATCACCCGGTTTACGAGCTGGTGGGGGACTTGAGCAGGAATTGCAGAGGAAATACATGAAGGCTCAAATGGAAATGCAGCCCGATAGGGTTTTCTATCCTGATGCAAACTTCACTTTGAGAGTCAGCTATGGGCAGGTAGACAACTTCTATCCCAGAGATGGTATTAAGTATAAGCACTATACTACTTTAAAAGGTATTATTGAAAAGGACAACCCTGATATTTATGATTATAGAGTGCCTCAGCGTCTGAAGGATTTATATGCCAAAGGTGATTATGGGATGTATGGCAAGGATGGCGAAATGCCAGTATGTTTTATTGCAAAAAACCATACTTCTGGCGGAAATTCAGGTAGTCCGGTTATTAATAGTGAAGGACACTTGATTGGAATAAACTTTGATCGTAACTGGGAAGGAACAATGAGTGATATTATGTATGATCCAGATTTATGCAGAAATATTAGCATTGACATCAGATATGCCTTATTCATTATTGATAAGTTTGCAGGTGCTGGGCATCTGGTAAAAGAGATGGATCTTGTAAGATAAAGATTGCTAGGGAATAGTGAAAAGGGGCCGAATTTTTCGGCCCCTTTTTTTTATGATTATAATCATGTGATCGCCTAATAATAGTCATGTTATTGAGAAACCGACTGTTATAATTTTAACAATCATTTTTTGCAAATGGGAAAAGTAAATATTGAGTTTTTAAAAAAATACTAAAACTGAACCTAGAAATGGCAGATATTCAAAGAATTATTACGGAGGCAACCAGGGAGTACGGAGTGCAACGAAAGGCATTACTTCCAGTCCTTCAGGCTATTGTGAAGGAAAAGAATCACTTAGATGATGAGGACATGGTTGCTGTAGCTAAGGCATTAGACCTTTCTGCAGCAGATGTATTTGGAACAGCTAGTTTTTACACCTTCCTTGACACGGAGCCTAGAGGGGAATTTGTGATCAAGGTATGTAAGACTATTTCCTGCTATATGGCGGGAAAGGATGAGGTAATAAAGGCCATCGAGAAAAGCTTAAAGATCAAAGTTGGGGAAACAACTGTAGATAAGAAGTTTACCTTGCTAACGGTTAATTGTCTGGGATGGTGCCATAAGGGCCCGGTTATGCTTGTTAATGATGAAGTGTATCCCGAATTGACTCCTCAGAAGGCTGTTGATATTATTCTTAAATACAAAAATGGCAATTATTAAACTTGACTAAACAGGAAACTAATGAAGGAAAATAACATATTAAAAAGAGTGGATCTGATCTTCGATATGGAAGGAATTGATCCTATCCAGGTGGTCAAGGAGGTTTTAAAAAAAGATCCTGAAGATTTAATCAGCGACATGATTGATTCTGGCTTGAAGGGGCGTGGTGGTGCTGGCTTTCCAACAGGGCTTAAATGGAAGTTTACCAGGAATGAAGAGACTGAAGAGAAATTTGTGATTTGTAACGCAGATGAAGGGGAGCCTGGCACATTCAAAGACAGGGAAATTTTAGACAAGGTACCTGAGAAAGTGTTTGCAGGGATGGCTATTTGTGCATATACTATTGGATCCAGAGAAGGATTTATATATCTCAGAGGTGAGTATAACTTTCTTTTAGCTGGGCTGAACAAGAAGTTAAAGGTTTTTAATTCAGCTATTAAGAGCCTTGGATTAGATTTTTCGATCAGTATACGCTCAGGTTCTGGAGCTTATATTTGTGGAGAAGAAAGTGCTCTTTTCGAATCTATGGAGGGTAAGAGAGGTGAGCCACGAAACAAGCCTCCATATCCAACTGTTTCGGGGTATTTAAATAAGCCAACTGCGATTAATAATGTTGAAACTTTAGTGTATGCCTTTATGATCAACAGGATAGGTCCGGATAAATTCAAGGCATATGGTACTTCTGATTCCAGAGGATCAAAGGTTTTTTCAATTTCGGGTGACACAAACAAACCTGGGATTTATGAGCTTGAATTAGGAATGACAGTTGAGCAATTTGTTGATGATTTTGGTGATGGTGATACAAAAGCAGTTCAGGTAGGAGGAGCATCGGGAGGATGTGTACCAAGGAAGAAATTCAGTGACACCATTATTGGATATGAAGGAATTCCAACTGGAGGATCAATGATGCTTTTTAATAGCACCAGGTCTATGTATAATGTGCTTCATGATTACCTTGAGTTTTTCACAGAAGAATCATGTGGACAATGCACTCCTTGTCGTGTTGGTTGCCAGCAACTATTGTTGGGGATTGAAGCTATAAAAAAGGGAGAAAAGCCCCCCGAATATCTTGAAGATCTAAAAAAATTGGCAAAAACCATGAAACTGGCTTCCAAGTGTGGATTAGGCCAGTCTGTGGCTAACCCCTTTGTTTCAATAGCTATTAATTTCAAAGAAGAAATCATTTACTAGGAAAACCACATTGATATGAGCAATTTCACAGTAAACCTTAAGATAAACGATTTACCTGTAACAGTACCCGCAGGGTCTACAATATTAGAAGCAGCCGAGAAGCTTGATTTCCGGATTCCTACACTTTGTTATCATGAAGACCTTTGTGTCGCAGGTAATTGCCGTGTGTGTGTTGTTGAACAGGTTGGAGCTAAGGCCCTTCCTACTGCCTGTGCTACTCCTGTTGCAGAAGGAATGGAGATATACACTAATAGTGCAAATGTTAGATCTGCACGGAAGCATATTATTGAACTTCTTTTGTCGGAACATAATGCAGACTGTACCAAATGCATAAAGAATGGAAATTGTGAGCTACAGCACCTGGCACATGAGTACAGGGTTGGAGATCATAAATTTATCAATCTTATTACCGATTCAAGATTAATGATTGATGACCTTTCTTGTTCAATTGTTAAAGATGATTCAAAATGCATCCGCTGTCAGCGCTGTGTTAGAACCTGTGCCGAGCTTCAGGGTGTATCAGCTCTTACAGTAGCTAATAAAGGAAGTAAGCAGAAAATATCCACTTTCCTTGATCATCCCATGGTGGAGGTTGTTTGTACTAACTGTGGACAATGTATTAACAGATGTCCGGTTGGTGCCTTAACTGAGAAAACCTACGTGGAACAAGTATGGGATGCAATTAATGACCCTACTAAACATACTGTAGTTCAAACAGCTCCTGCCGTGAGGGTTGCTATTGGTGAAGAGTTGGATTATGAGCCTGGTAACAGGCTTACCGGCAAAATGGTCTCAGCACTTAAAAGGATTGGTTTTGATTCTGTATTGGATACGGATTTCTCAGCTGACCTCACTATTATGGAAGAAGGGACTGAGTTATTAACCCGACTTAAAAAGGTGCTTGTAGATAAAGATGAAACTGTTAAGCTGCCAATGACAACCTCCTGTTCACCTGGCTGGATAAAGTTCATTGAGCATACTTTCCCAGAATTTTTGCCTAACGTATCAACATGCAAGTCACCACAGCAAATGTTTGGTGCACTAGCTAAAACTTATTATGCCCAGAAAAAAGGTCTAAAGGCACAAGATATAGTTAGTGTCTCTATTATGCCATGTACAGCAAAGAAATTTGAGGCAGACAGACCTGAAATGAGATCGAGTGGATTTAAAGATGTTGATTACGTATTGACTACCAGGGAGCTTGGCACCATGATTAAGCAAGCCGGGATCAATTTCAAGAATTTACCTGATATGCACCACGACAGTATAATGGGTGATTCTTCTGGAGCAGCTGTTATTTTTGGTGCTACCGGCGGTGTGATGGAAGCTGCACTAAGAACAGTATATGAGTTGGTAACAGGTAGAGAGGTGCCTTTTGAAAACCTTAATATTATGCCTGTTAGAGGTATGGATGGGGTTAAAGAAGCTAAAATAACTCTTACTGATTGCCTCTCTGATTGGTCATTTCTGGATGGCGTTGAAGTATCTTGTGCTGTAGCTCATGGTTTAGCAAATGCAAGAACTTTGATGCAGTCGGTTAAGGATGGTACATCTAGCTATCATTTTATTGAGATTATGGCTTGCCCTGGCGGTTGTCTGGGTGGCGGTGGACAGCCTATCCCAACTAGTCATGAAATTCGACGCAAAAGAACCGAGGCTATTTATAATGAGGACGAAAGTCTGACTGTGAGGAAATCTCATGAGAATCCTGAGGTTAAGCAAATATATGAGGATTTTCTTGGTGCACCCAATAGTCACAAATCTCATGATTTATTGCATACCCATTATGTTAAGCGGAAAAGATATTAAATATTTATAGTAAATTTTCAAGGGCCATTTCTCAAGATGGCCTTTTTTTTTATACAGAGAATACTTGAGGCAATTCAGATAGTATTCTTGGGAGTATGGGATATTTTCGTATGTTTGATTAACAATTCTAATCTAGATTATGAGCTTACCTGAAAGAACTGTGGCAAGACTAAGCGAATATCGCAGAATTTTGCTCGACTGCCTGGGCAAAGGGCAGACACATATTTTTAGTCACGAATTGGCAAACCTTAATCATATAACAGCTGTTCAAGTTCGCAGGGACATGATGCTAATGGGATTTACCAGCATGCAGAGAAAGGGCTATGATATTAAGTTATTGATTAAGGCAATAGGTGATTTAATTGATACGCCAGATGGACTCAATGTTGCCGTTGTTGGTCTTGGAAACCTCGGCCAGGCTATAACTAGATATTTTCGTGGGAAAAGATCTAAATTGAATATTGTTGCCAATTTTGACACAGACGAAAGCAAGATAGGGAAAGTAATTGGTGGGGTAAAATGCTATCCTATTGGTGATGCTGAAAAAGTAATTAGTAAGCTTGATATCAGTATTGCTGTTCTTACAGTGCCTCCGGAATTTGCAAGAAGTATATCAGATGAATTAGTTAAGCACGGTATTAAAGGTATTCTTAATTTCACTACTATACCTCTTAATATGCCAGAAGATGTGCACCTTGAAGAGTTTGACATGATAACCTCCATCGAAAAAGTTGCATATTTTGTAAAAAGGGAGTTGGGAAAAAATAAATAAATAATTATACCAGCATCTTTTTAATTTCATCCTTCTGGTTAATATTTATTTGCCTGTTTGGGCCAGGAGCTCCATTGAGTTCAAATTTCGTTAAGCTGCTTACCGGACTGTTGGACATTACATAGATATCATTGCCCAGGTATAATGCTTCCTCCAAATCATGAGTGACAAAAATAACGGTCCTGGGTTCCTCTTTCCAGCTTCTTAGGAAAACTTCGAATAATTTGTTTTTAAGGCCCATATCCAGTCCCTGAAAAGCCTCATCCATGAGAATGGTGCTGGATGGGAAAGCAAAAGCTCTGGCAATGGCTATCCTCTGTTTCATTCCTCCAGATAGCTTTGAAGGATATTGGTCTTTCCAATCTGATAATTCCACTAGAGAAATGAATTTATCAGTTTTTTCTTTAACGAGTTCAGGACTCATTTTTTCATGTAGAGCAAACGCGATATTCTGATATACAGTTTTCCAAGGAAGTATCCTGGTTTCTTGAAAAATATATGAAAAGGACGATTCCGCTAATCCGCTGATTTTTCCGGAGTCGGGGGTAATTATTTTGCTGATCAGGTTAAGTAGGGTAGTTTTTCCACATCCAGATGGCCCAAGTATACAGGAGATAGATCCTTCTGGTATTTCCAGGTCCAGGTTATGAAATAATTTATGATCCTGATAGGAGAAGCTTATTTGTTCAATTTTCGGCATCTATTTCCACTTACTAACTTTGTATCCAAACGAGGCGAGACCTTTTTCAAAAATAAAGCCAACAACAATGGCAACTAATGTCCATGAAATAAGATCAGCAACAAGAAGATAGCTTTGTGCATCTTGCATCATGCTTCCTATACCATACTTTGGCTGACTTAGTACCTCGCCTATTATTACTGCTCTCCAGCCAAAGCCGACAGCTGTTAGGAGGCCGCTAAGTAGGAAAGGAGAAATAGAAGGCAAGTAAATATCAGAAAAGATTCGCCAGGTTTTTACTTTATATATTGCTGCCATTTCAAGCAAGCCTTTATCAACTTCTTTAATCCCAGCAGAGAGATTAGTAGATATTATCGGAAACATTGTTATAAAACCTATAAATACAGGAACTTTGTCCACCCTTAGCCATATTATTGCTAAAAGAATAATCGAAATAACAGGCGTTGATCTGATTGTTACGAGAAAGGGGGTAAAGAATGCTTCTGCTTTTTTATTTAATCCTGATGGAATACCTATTGAAATTCCAGCAAATAGAGCGAGTAGGAAGCCTATCAAACCTCTAAGAAGGGTAAGTCCAAGGCTATTATAGAATGACAGTTCTCCAAATAATGAGATCAAGGTATTTATGGTAAACCAGGGGCCGGGCAATATATTTTGTGATCCCAGACTTCTGGAAAGTATCTCCCAGATCAGGATTAATAAAATTATGCCTGCGATAGAGAACCAATTATTTTTGGAAAAAGAAATTTTCATCTGGCATTTTTCCCCCTATGGATTCGGGATTAAAAGTATAAAAAACCTCGAGGAATGATATAACTCTTTCATAAGCTTCCCAGGATGGCATTACATGCATGTTGCAGCCCGGAATTGAATTTATGGCGATAGAAGCTTCTGGTAAAATCTCAAAATGTACAGCCAATTGGCCTGCTTGTGGTAAATTGTTGTCGATTTGAGAACAGAATTCCTGATATTCATTAATAAATGATACTACAAATTCTGGGTTTTCCAAGGCAAAGCTTGATTTTACTACCAGACTGGTCTGAGGAATTGAGAAATCATTTCTAAAAACTTTCTTCCATTCCTCATCGAGGTTAAAAATAGGTTTTACTTCCTTGTTTTTTGCTAGTACCATGCTTACCAGTGGTTCAGAAAGAACCGCAATTTCAGAAAGGCCTGCTATAACTGCATTTGCCAGATCAGCATGGCTGGGGAATGAATAGTCGAGAATAATGTCATGATCAGGGTCAAGTCCATTTTTCATCAGGAGAAATCTCATTAGAATATCAGGAGTCATCCCTTTGGCCATAAGGTGAATTCTTTTACCCTTAAGATCTTGCCAGTCAACTATATTCTGGTCTTTGCCAAATACAATCAGGGTTCCCCAAACAGGTATTGCTGCCACCTGATATGGCACTCCCTTGTTGTACAGATTTGCAGCCATATTGGTAGGTATTAATGCAAACTCAGGCTCTTCTTTCAACATCCTTGCCCTAATCTGTAATGGTTCATCAAGGATCTCAAAGGATAAGGGCGTCTTGTTGATTTCTTTCAGCTCATCCATCATAAAGAGCATGCTCATGGCAGAAGGTCCTTTGAGACTCAGGACCTCAACAGCAACATCGTCAGGGCTTTTGGTGTTGCATGACAAGAAGGACAATATTACGGTGCTAAAAATAATGGTATAAAAAACACTTGGCCTGATAATCCTTATGGTCATGAATGCTACTATATTTTCCTGATTGATTACTCTATTGGTTCTGGATATAGGCATACTTTGTCTGCTCTGTAAGAACGATATCCTGAATATCCCAGGTTTTTGTCGGCGAAAATTACTTCAAAAACGACATGACCGGAGTAGTCTGTTTCGATGATATGGGTAAAATTTTTGACGGGTACGAGTGCTCCTGTTTCAAAGTTAAAAATAGCACTGGGGCCCCCATTAAGATCACGGGTAATTCCACCAAAGCAGATTAGTCTATTGTCTGTATTCAACAGGTAGTTTGCATCACAAATATAAGGACAGAAAAGTTCCCGGCCTCTTTCTTT
>CAYUNU010000046.1:13566-14656 GCA_964446195.1 uncultured Porphyromonadaceae bacterium
GACCACTTTTCATGGTTTCCAAGGATCCAAATGATTTCACTTGTTTCTTTTGCAATTTTCACTACTGCACTTTGATTTCTTCCAGATACAATAATTGCATCATCAATAGGATCATAATCTATTCCATTAAGATGTAACCAGTCATTTGGATTTGGGTGGTATGGTCCTTTAGGTCTCTCGGGATCGAGAATAGTTTTAAAATCCCATTCTTTCTCAATGAAGCCTGATTCTCTTCCAACTTCGAAAACTACATCTTCAACTGAGTTTTCATGTTCGGCAAGAGCTAAAAAATTGCCATTTGGTAGTTCAACGATATCATGGTGTACATGAGGGATGTTCCATTCATTGCCTGTTCGGTGGCCAAGCATGTCCATTTCGAAAGCTCCACCTACTTGAGTAACAAGCCAATTGCCATTTTTAAGACGTTTAAAAGGAGCATTAAAGTCACCTGTAAAGAACCATCTTACTTTGCCATATGCATCAAGCATACATGCAAGTGGGCGAGTTCCATTGGCCAGGCCGTCATTATATCTTTTAAGATATACAAAAATCATCCCTTCCTCCATTGCAGCCGGGTCAGATGTTATAACTTCAGCACCGGGATAGTATTCAGTTAAGGGTTCAGTGCTAATAAACAAGCCTTCCTGATTTATTTGGCCTTCCTGGTCGGTAATTGTGACTATGATATGATTGGTTGTTTCTGCATATAAGCCGAGGACAGGTACCGAGAAGTTGGTTGACGGAGTAGGGAATTCCTTTATTATATCATTGTTATCCTGACCAATAATCTTTATTTCTAATCGACAGTCTCGATCTATTTCCATAACAAGTAGTCCAGCCAGAGGTGTTTGTCCATAAGGGTTAAGTGTGAAATCAAACTCGTTAATTATGGGGCCTGTTCCTGATTCAAGATTTATTACAACTTGATAATAATGATCAATTTCACCATTTTCATCTATGGTTTTTAGGAAAAGAGGTTCTGAAAAGTCTATTGGAGAAGTTCCACTGGTCAGATCAATATCCTGAGATAACAATCTGCCGACATTGCTGAGTTCAAACTCAGGGGTAAGGGCTGAGATATCAGTTCCAT
>CAYUNU010000047.1:0-5605 GCA_964446195.1 uncultured Porphyromonadaceae bacterium
CAACTTTGAAGGAGCTTACCAGGTCGAATTTATCCGGATTAGGTTTTAGCATTGCAACGTTACCACTTTTTTCTTCATAAAGGAAGAGTTTTCCATCGGCTGATATTATAGAGCCTTTGTTTTCCCAGGGCTCAACCCAATTAATCTCTCCGGTATCCCAGTTCATGCAAACCCATTTTCCTTTTCTATTATTCTGCCAGTTTGATCCATATAGGTAGCCATCGATGAGTATGCCGCCATGGTGATGATTATCGAAGGTATGGTCGACAAATTGCTTGACAAAACCTTGGCCGGTAGAATCAACTCTAAGCATTACCGCTGGCCAGTCATATCCTTTTGAGAGCCAGATTCTATCTTTATCAATGATGGGAGTGTTTGTCCATATAATTCCAGGTTGGGAGGTCCATACTCCCTCTTCGTAGTAATTGTATGTCCATTTTACCTCACCGTTTTCCGGATTTAACGCTATAAGGAACTTTGCTGTTGCAGCAAGAATATACTTTTTGCCCATAAATTCGTATAGAGTAGGAGAGACATATGATCTTTGGCCTCCTACGCTTTCAGACTGCCACAGCTCTTCACCGCTTATTTTGTCAAAAGCAACCACAGAAGTTAGTTTTCCTCCTGGTGTACAGATTACTATATCATCAACAATCAAAATTGATTCAGATACTCCCCAGTTGTGCCATTCAGCTTCATATTCTTTATCTACATTGACAGTCCAGTTTATCTCTCCTGATGTTGCATTAATACAGCTCAATTCTCCAGTTCCGCTAAGCACATAAATTCTGTCATCTTCCACTGTTGCAGATGATCGGGTATCAGGAAAAGATTTTTCCCATGATTTGCCATAGGGGACCTGCCACTTTATATTTCCTTCAAAATCGATTGCTGTTAACTGATCCTGCTTGTCAATCATACCAGTTACATAAATCATATTGTCAGTTACAACGGGGCTTGACCATCCTTTGCCTAAACCTTCTACTTCCAGAATTTGTTCCGGCCCATTTACCGGCCATTCGTCCAGTAGCTTTTGACTTTCAAAAAAGCCATCTCGGTTTGGTCCGCGGAATTGATAAGTCTGGGAAAAACAGGTTGATACAGTCAGAGTCAAAATCAGGATAAAATAAATTTTTTTCATAAAGTAGAATTTTATTTGGACCCCAAATGTAGGGAATTTGCCAAAACATATGGACAATTATAATTTACCCATTTTGCATCCATAACTTCGGGATAATTAGGTCAATAAAGATTGATCTGTATCATTTATTTCAGAAACACAATTGCAATGTTTCAAGGCTAATATTTTTTATCTTTGGCAATATGGCTATGAAACTAAAATACATAATTTTGCTAATTGTTTTATTACCAGCAATTAGCCATGGACAGGACAAGTCGGATTTTGGATTATGCGACATGGATAATATCCTTCCTGAGCGTGATAGAGCAGAGGTAGTAAACAATATTCTGGAATGGCGACTCGATAATATTATTCCTGAAATCATGAACAGGGAAAATATTGATATGTGGCTGGTGATGTGCCGGGAAACTAATGAGGATCCAGTATTTTGGAGTATGTTGCCTGAGCCCCTGTTTCACGCACGAAGAACAACTATCCTGATTTTTCACAGGAAAAAAGATGGCACTGTGGAACGTTTATCCGGAGGTGGTAATATGGGGAAATGGTATAAAGGAACCTGGAACGACAGATCAAAAACACAATTTGAGAGTTTAAATGAGCTGATCGTTAAGCTTGATCCCCAAACAATAGGTATAAATGTTTCACCTGTTCATAGGTCAGCCGACGGACTTAGTGCCAGCTTAAAGGAGAGTATGCTGGAAAAACTCGATAATAAATATCAGGATAGATTAGTTTCCGCAGAAAATCTATGCATTGGATGGCTTGAAACAAGAAGTCCTGAGGAGCTGAGTATCTATCGCCACCTATGTGGTATTGCACACGAGCTGATTGCCGAGTTTTTTTCCAATGGTGTTATTACTCCTGATATTACAACTACTCAGGATGTTGTTTGGTGGATACGAAATAGGATTACAATGCTGGGTTTGGAAACATGGTTTCAACCAACTATCGATGTGCAACGACACCCTGATTTAGAAGAAAAATACAAGTATAATAATGATGTAATCAGAAGGGGTGATCTTGTCCATTGTGACGTTGGTATTGTCTACCTAAGGCTTTGCACCGACATGCAATGGCAGTCTTATGTTTGCCATATTGGAGAAGAAGCTGCTCCTCCCGGCTTGGAAAAGGCTCTAGGCAGGGCTGTGAGATTAGCAGATGTTTTGATGGGGGAGTTTAAGCAGGGGCTGACTGGTAATGAGATAGGAGCTAATGCAACAAAAAAGGCTGAAGCTGAAGGATTAAGGCCTCAGTTCTATTCTCACCCAGTTGGATTTTATGGCCATTCAGCCGGGACATCCATCGATACTCGTCCTCCGGAAGGGCAACCCCCGGGGTTTCTCCAGGTTATGGAGTATCCCATGCATTACAACACTGTGTATGCCATAGAGTTTAGCTCTACTACCTCTGTTCCTGAATGGAAAGGAAAGAATGTTAGGATAAGCTATGAGGAACAGGGAGTGTTTACAAAGGATGGATGCAAATGGGTGGATGGGAACCAAACAAAATTTTATCTTATTAACTAGAGTAGCTCAGGTTGTTGATTAGTCGACAGACCTTTACCACTTTCTAAACATTTTGGCCATTTTCTGTGTTATACTTATCAAATTAATAAACCAGAAAATCCTGCTGCTATGATTACAAAAATTGCAACTCTAGCCGGCTATATTCATGAGTACCAGAAAAGTGTAGCTAACCCTCAGGCTTTTTGGGCCCAGATTGCTGAGTCTTTTTACTGGAGGAAGAAATGGAGCAAGGTTCTTGAATGGGATTTCAAAGATCCTTCTGTCAAATGGTTCCTTGATGGGAAACTAAATATTACTGAGAATATTTTTGAAAGGCATTTATTTATACGTGGAAATCAACCAGCAATTATTTGGGAGCCGAATGAGCCTGATGAAGATAACAGGGTTCTATCATACAAGGAATTATTCGACGAGGTAAGGAAGTTTTCAAATGTACTAAAAGGTTTAGGTGTTGGTAAAGGTGATCGTGTAGCAATCTATATGCCTATGGTGCCGGAATTGGCCATATCCATGTTGGCTTGTGCCAGGATAGGGGCTATTCATTCAGTTGTTTTTGCCGGGTTTTCTGCCAATAGTTTGGCTGAACGTGTTAATGATGCTGAGGCTAAAATTGTTATAACATCTGATCAGGGCTATCGTGGTAAAAAGACTATTCCTATTAAAGAGATTGTTGATGAGGCTCTTGAATCCTGCACATCTGTGGAAAATGTTGTAATGGTGAAAAGGACCGGAGGGGATGTTAATGTTGTTGATGGTCGCGATCACTGGTGGCATGAATTAATGGAAAAAGCTGAGCTGGAAAATCAGGCAGAGGAAATGGATTCTGAAGACATGTTATTTATTCTATATACATCAGGATCAACGGATAAACCAAAAGGTATCGTTCACACTATTGGTGGGTACATGGTGTATTCGGCATATACATTTAAAAATGTTTTTCAGTATTCTTGTGGAGATATATACTTCTGTTCTGCTGATATAGGCTGGATCACAGGCCACTCTTACATAGTTTATGGGCCTTTGCTCAATGGTGCAACCAGCTTGATGTTTGAGGGGATCCCTACTTATCCTGATGCTGGAAGGTATTGGGACATTGTAAATAAATACAAGGTAAATCAATTCTATACAGCTCCCACAGCCATTCGTTCGCTTATAGCTCTTGGTCAGGAATTTATTGAAGATAAAAAGATGGATTCGCTCAAAGTTCTGGGAACCGTTGGTGAACCTATTAACGAGGAGGCCTGGCATTGGTACCATGATCATGTGGGTCAGAGCCAATGTCCTATTGTTGACACCTGGTGGCAGACTGAAACAGGTGGGATAGCAATAAGTCCACTTGCAGGTATTATACCCACTAAACCATCATTCGCAACTCTTCCTCTACCAGGCATTCAGCCTGTCATTGTTGATGAAAATGGGAAGGAGTTGCCGCAAAAATCGGTTGAAGGTAATTTATGTATTAAATTTCCATGGCCGGGAATGTTGAGAACTATTTATCGGGATCATGAAAGATTTAAATTAACCTATTTCTCTACCTTTGAGAATATGTATTTTACCGGAGACGGTGTGAAGAGGGATGAGGATGGGTATTACAGAATACTTGGAAGAGTGGATGATGTTATAAACATCTCAGGGCATCGTATGGGTACTGCTGAAGTTGAAAATGCTATCAATGAACACCCGCTGGTTAATGAATCGGCTGTTGTTGGATTTCCTCATCCGATTAAAGGACAGGGGATTTATGCCTATGTTGTGGCCGGAGAGCTTTCTACCGGTGGTGAAGAAGGTCTTAAGGGCAGTATTGTTAAGGGGGTTGCCAAGATTATAGGACCATTTGCCCGACCTGATAAGATTCAAATAGTGGGTGGATTACCTAAAACCAGATCAGGAAAAATAATGCGTCGGATATTAAGAAAAATTGCTGAGGGTGATATTTCCAATTTTGGCGATACATCAACCTTACTTGATCCTGGCGTTGTTGATAGAATTATTGATGGGAGCAAAAATATTTAGTGAATTTCATATGATACTATTATTATTAATTTTAATCCAAAATTAGATCTGAAATGAGTAAAGTTACAATTTCCAGTTTTGAAGAATTTGAATCTTTCATCGGTAAAGAAATAGGAACATCAGATTATCAGAAGATTACTCAAGAGCAGATCAATCTGTTTGCCGAAGCAACCCACGATCATCAGTGGATTCATGTTGATCCCGAAAGGGCTGAAAAAGAATCTCCATTTGGTACTACCATTGCTCATGGCTACCTTACAGTTTCTCTTCTTGCCCATCATTGGAATATGATTGTTGAGGTGAAAAATGTTAAACTACAGGTCAATTATGGCATCGACAAACTGAAATTTGGTCAGCCTGTAAAAGTTAATAGTCAGGTAAGAGTTCGCGTTTCCTTGGAATCTTTGGTAAATTTGAGAGGAATTGCGAAGGCTAGTTTAAAGGCGATTTTAGAAATTAAAGATGAAAAAAAGCCTGCCTATGAGGCCTTCGTTACGTTCCTTTACCATTTTGAATAGACCGTACTAAAACCTTAAGCTATTATGAACCATTGTTTTACACCAGGCAAAACTGCTGTTATGGCAGTTTTATTTATTTCTTTTTTTGCCCTGTCATCCTGTAATTCTGGGAAGGACAGATTGGTAAGTAAATTTGAACATATTCAACAAAGGCATTGGATAGGACCGGAGTTTTGGGCTAATCCCCTGCAAGACTGGCAGCTTAATGATGGTCGTATCGAGTGTATTGTTAGTGGGGGCGACAGAAGCTTGTTTTTGCTTACTCGTGAGTTGGATGATAGCCATACTGGTTTTCAAACGAGTGTAAAGATTGGATCATTATCAGAAAATATCTCCGGTGAAGAGGGGTGGATCGGCTTCAAAGTTGGTGATAGTGGTGGGACTGATTGTATGGGTATTCAATGCCC
>CAYUNU010000047.1:5615-14615 GCA_964446195.1 uncultured Porphyromonadaceae bacterium
CCGATATGGAGGCAGGCGTTAAATCTATATGCCGTTCGCTTGGTGTTCTGCGTAAAAAACTGATTGTTAAAAAAAGACTTGTGCTTAATATTACAGGCAGGGCCGGAATCTTTGAAAATGTCGAGGATAAGCTTACATCGTTTATCGGAAGGCTTGATGAGGCTTCCAAAGTGATTAATGCAGATTGGGAAGGCATGACATTGGACCTCTCTGTTGAGCCGGGTGATAAAGAAATGAAAGCTATTCTTGTTGCTTTTGATGCTGATGGACAGGAGCTTGGAAGGTATGAACGAAGCATCCAGTCTGATTGGTTCACAGGAGGAATATCTCTCGCTTGTAGTGCCGGTAAGGTTCCTGAAACACCGGATCAAAGGCCTGAAATAATGTATGGTAACTGGGGTTTTAAAGAAGGAACACAAAGAAGAGGTGATGTGAAGGCATGGTTTAGCGATTGGACTCTACTTGGAGAGCAGGTAATGGAATATCCGGAGAGATCTTTTGGTCCCATTCTTTGGGCTCAATATACACTTTCCAAAAAGGTTGTGAAGCTTACTGCTCAAATGGCTCCAGTTGGTAAAGATGATAGTAAACAGGTATATATCGATTTAAAGCAGGATGGGAAATGGACGGGAGCAGGGGTAGCTGAGATAGATAAATATGCACGCACTGCGACTTTTAGATTGGAAAATTGGAATTCAAATCAGGATGTTCTTTTTCGCATACGTTACTATTGTTTTACATCAGGATTCAGTCAGGATGATTTTTTATTTGAGGGAATGATCAGAAAAGAGCCTTGGGGCGATAATGAACTGGTAGTTGCCGGTTTTACTGGTAATAATGATCTTGGTTTTCCCAATAATGATATCTATAAAAGTGTGGAAAAGCAAAATCCTGATTTTATGTTTTTCTCCGGCGACCAGATCTATGAAGGGGTGGGGGGATATGGTACACAAACAAAGCCTCTGGAAGCTGCCTGCCTGGACTACCTTAGAAAATGGTATTTATATGGATGGGCTTACGGTGAGTTATTAAAAGACAGACCCTCAGTTGCTATTCCTGATGATCATGATGTTTACCATGGGAATATATGGGGTGCAGGGGGGATAGCTACACCTGAGGGATTGAGTGGAGCTGCTGCTCAGGATAAGGGTGGTTTTAAGTATCATCCTACATGGGTTAACACTGTTCAAAAGACCCAAACTTCACATTTGCCCGACCCTTTTGACCCAACACCTGTTGCCCAGGGTATAGGCGTCTATTATACATCGATAAATTATGCAGGTCTAAGTTTTGCGGTTATTGAAGACAGGAAGTTTAAGTCGGCTCCAGCTCCTCTAATGCCTGAAGCAAAGATAGTTAATGGCTGGTCGAAAAACCCAAATTGGGATGCTTCAAAAACAGGTGATGTTGAAGGTGCTATTTTACTTGATGATCGGCAATTAGACTTCCTGGAAGAATGGGCTGCGGATTGGTCAGATTCTGTTTGGATGAAGGTTGTTTTATCTCAAACAATCTTTGCTAACGTTGCGACTCTTCCCGAAGAGGATGCCAGAACCGATGCTAATGTACCCCGACTGCGAATCCTGGAAGAAGGGGAGTATGCTCCAAATGATATTCCGGTTCAGGATCATGACTCGAATGGCTGGCCACAGACTCCCAGGGACAAAGCATTGAAAAAGATGCGCAAGGCTTATGCTTTTCATATAGCCGGTGATCAGCATCTTGGCAGTGTTATAGAGTACGGTATTGATGATTTTAATGATGCTGGCTTTGCCTTCTGTGTCCCAGCAATTTCCAATGTTTGGCCACGAAGATGGTTTCCGCAAGAGGCTAGCCCTAATCAAATCCCCGGAAAACCAAAATATACTGGTGATTTCCTCGACGGCTTTGGTAACCGCATGACTGTTCATGCAATATCCAACCCTGTTTTTACAGGGATGATACCTCCTCATTTATATGATAGAGCTACCGGATTTGGTATTACCCGCTTCGAACATGATAGTAGAGATATTGTTATGGAATGTTGGAAGAGAGTTACAGAGGAAGGCGAAAATCAACAATATCCAGATTGGCCTGTCACCGTCAATCAGTTTGATAATTACCTGTCTGAGGCAGTATATGGCCTACCAATTATTAAAGTTCCAAACATGACTGATCCTGTTGTTCAAATTATTGATGAATCTGATGGGACTATTGTCTATACTATTAGGATCAAAGGAAATGAGTTTAGGCCTATGGTAGAGAAAATGGGCACTTATTCTATAGCTCTTAGTGAAACTGGTGGTAATCCCTGGAAGGTATTTAAGGGATTTAAAGCCAAAGCCTTACCGGATGCCTGGGAAGAGTTTGTCGATCTAGAAAAGGCAGGCCTTTGATTATTTTATGTGAGATCCTTAAAAAGCTTGCAATAATTTCTTAACTGCATTACATTATTTGATAGTAGCTGTCTTCTATAGCCTGATTTAAAGTAAATTAGTGTTATGGAAGGACATTCAAAAATATACTTTTTATTGCTTATTATCCTGATGTTCCCCTTGTCGGGAATTAGTCAGGTTAAACCATCTTCACGTTTTGCAATAAATATCGGTTTGGGTACAGAGAAGGTTGGCATTCCATTCAGAAAGGTGTTTGATTTTCCTATGCATAGCAGTTATCACCTGGGTATTGAAAGGAGGTGGTTTGAGGATATTCATAGATCATCATTCCAGTCTCTGGATGTTTTCATCTTTTCTAATAATTCAGCCGGTTCGGGTTATTCTTTTCAAAGCTCCTATGGGATCGTTTTTCCCGTTTTTAAAACTTTCTATTTTAGTCCCTCGGCAGGTGCAGGGATTGTTCATCTTTTTCGTCCAAAGGAAAGCTTCTATCTGGAAAACGGTATCTATCATAAATACGATGACAGGGGGATCGTTAAGCCTGATCTATGCCTGAACTTTAAAATTGGATATCATCTGAACAGGATAGGCTTATTTGCTTCCTATCAGACTGGTCTTCAATTAGGCTATTCTGATGATATAGTTGTTTTACCAAGGTCAATACTCACAATAGGACTTAGATATGAAGTTTAAAATCATAATATTCGCTCTAATCCTGGGCCTTGCAGGATGTGCTAAGGAAAACATCAACTTTCCAACTACGGATTGTTACTGGAGTGATATGAGTAGCGGGCATTTTAAAAATCAGGAATATCAGACTCTTTTAAATAATGCTGTTAGCAATGGCCTCCCTGGAATATCCATGCTTATCAGTAAGGCAGGTGAAGATTTATGGATTGGCTCAGCCGGAGTTTCAATAATTGAGAAACAGCAGGTTTTAGAGCCATGTAATATAATGCCTGCCGGCGGTGGGAGTATGTTGTTTTGTGGCGCAGCTGTAATGCTTATGGTTGAAGATGGCTTATTGAATCTTGATGTGACAATAGATAAATATCTAGGTGATGATCTGAGCAGTCAAGTTCCAAATGCTTACTCAGCAACCATTGCACATCTTTTAAGCCATACATCAGGAATACCCGATTATGCTGATAACATTTTTGTCAGATTGGATCTGCTTAATCATAAAGATATGGACTTCAGCAGAGAAACTATGCTGGAGGAATATGTTTATGGGAAGGGGCCAAAGTTTACTCCAGGCCGGGAGTATAGCTACTCCAAAAGTAATTATGAAATCCTTTCGCTTATTATGGATAAGGTTTATCCGGAAGGGCATGAAGCATTTTATGCATATAGGCTTTTCAGCAGGCTGGGCTTGAGAAAGACATATTATAAGGAGGATACTACCAATGTGAGTCTGTATGCAAAAGGCATGGCAAATGGATATTTCGACAGGCACAGTGATGGGAGGTTGGAGAATGCTACTGATCTGTCACTTACTATTGCAACAGGACAAACAGGATCAGGTGGGATTTTTACTAATGTGGTAGATCTGCATAATATCCTTAAGTCAATAATGGAGGCTCAGTTAGTGAGCCAGGAGAGCCTTGATTTGATGAAAGAGTATATCAAAGAGGAAGAAGGCTTTCTAACTTATAAATATGGACTCGGACTGGTTTACAGTGATTATGGTGAATATGGAATGGCAATAGGACATTCCGGTAGTCTACCAGGATTTTCCACTGAGGCATGGTATTTTCCCGATTCTGATGTCTACATTATATATATGATTAATGCTGGCAATTTCTATAGCGGTCCTATACAAAAGTTAATCGATAAGACCTTTTTGGATGCTGTGTTAACGGAGGTGTTTTAATTTTGTTAGCCTTTCTGCTTTTCTTCCTCTAGCTCCTTTTTAGCCTTCTCCAACTCCATTTTCATTTTCAAGACAGCCTCCTGCTGCTTAATTAATGCTTTTTCCATGACCTGCCGCTGCTTCTGATTATATTGTTGGTATTGCTGCTTTTGTTTCTTTGCCATGAGTGCATGTTGCATGGCTATCTCTTTCTGTTGCATGGCCTGTTCCATTGATCTACGCCGCAATTCCTGGGCTCTTTGCACTTCATAATTCTTAACTCTTTCCAGCTTCTCATAAGGGTACCAATTATCTCCCTGTAGTTCCCTAACTTTTTTCATTTGCTTTTCAAGCTTAGCCATTTGCCGCTTCAGTTTTCGATCATTACGATCCTGAGCTTCAACATGAGGAACAGCTGCAATAAATGCAAGTAGTAGAATTGATGCTAGAATTTTTGTCTTCATACTATTTTTCATCTTGTTAATTATTGATTGCTTCAACAAATATATGTAGGAAGAAGGTGAGGTAAAGTTAATGCTTGGTTAAGGATAGGTTAATGATAAATGCCATATATAGTGATGAATAGGTTCCGGAGAATCATCTAATTATCTATGTATAGATATCTTTCAATATTATAACTCAATATTTGTTAGGACGCTACTAATTTAATGTCTAAATTTAGAACAAGAACAAGAACAAAAACCTTTAATTATGAAGAAAACTATTTTGAAAGCCTTTGTGGCTTTATTTCTCATGGTGCCTGTTGGTGTGATGGCTCAAACCACTATTGTAATTGATATTGCTCCAAATGTGTTGAATATTGGAAGTAGCGGTACAGTATTTACTATTCACACCGATATTAAATTTAGCGAGGTTGCTGGTGCTACCTGCACTCTTAATGGCTTAGAAATTGATTGGTGGAAATCAGATGATCGCGGATTTTTTGTTGCTAAGTTTGATATTGATGCTGTTAAGGCACTCTCAGACTTGAAAGTAGGCGAAATGAATACATTAACATTGTCCGGTGAGAAATATAGTGGTGAGCTATTCTCAGGTTCTCAGGATGTTAAAGTTATTAGCGTCTTGCCTAAGGGAAAGAAGTAAAGTAGAATTTTAAATCATTATTTTTGCACCTTATATTGGAAAAACATACTGATGATAAAAAAAATGAAAGTAGCGGTACTTTTAACCATGACGATAAGTATTGTTTTAAGCTCATGTGATCCAAAGGAAGAAGAACAAAATAAAGTGGGTATTGAAATGAGCCAATTAACAGATCTTAAAAATGAATTGACTGCTGAGTTTAGGCGACTTGAGCCACAGGTAATACAGCCTGCCGAAGGATATTTAAAGTATCCGTATCTTATTCCTGCCGGTTACTATAAGCAAATGTGGGACTGGGATGGTTTTTTTATGGGAAATCATTTGGCCAGCATAGGTAAGCCCGAGTATTTGATGTATTGGGCTCTCAACCTGATTGAGGGTATTGATGATGAAGGTTATGTAGCCGGATGCGCTACTACCCTTGGCCCTCGTCCCATTTTCGGAAAATTCTCAATGAAACCCTTTTTGTCGCAAGGAGTATATTTGTCATCAATTAAAATGGATGATTTCAGTTGGGTTGAAGAACACTATGATGCGCTGATGAAGGTTCTTGAATATCGGGATAAAACCCAGCTTGATTCCACATATAACCTTTATTTCTGGGATAATGCAATGCAGAGTGGTGCAGATAATAATCCGGCTATGAATTACTTCTGGAAAGAGGATTTCCGATCTTTCCTTGCTCCTGATGCCAGTACCTTCAGTTTGAGGGAGATAATCGCACAGGCAAAGATTGCAGAAAAGCTTGGACGTGAAGAGGATGCAAAAATGTTGATGGAGAAGGCAGCCAAAGTAGAGAAGGCCATCAATGAATATTTATGGTGTGAAGAGGATCAAATTTACTATACAGTTGACAGGGAAACGGGCGATTTTTATAAGAGAGTGAGTTATTCAAGCTTTCTTCCTTTAATGCAGAAGCTTGCTCCTGAGGAAAAGGGCAAGAACATGATAAGCAAGTATCTTGTTAATCCTGATCATATGAAAGCTGAATTTGGACTTCGTTCCCTTTCGATACAGGATCCTGATTACAATAATAAGAATATTATCAAGCCATTTTCAAATTGGCAAGGGCCTGTTTGGCCTATAGCAAACTATATTTATAGCATTGGCCTAAAGAACTACGGTTTTGATGACGATCTTGTTTGGCAGGCAGAAACTCTGGGTAATCTTTTACTGAATGATATTAAGGAATGGGACAGTATGCACGAAAACTATCATGCTGATACTGGAGCTCCACTGGCACCTGCAGCCGATCATGTCGATGCAAACGGAAAGTTTGTTGGCTTCATAAGTTGGAACTTGTGTATCCAGAATATACTTGAAGGTGTGACAGAAAATAAGTGGATGTTGCTGGAATTATAACTTAAAATTTGAAATCTTCTTTATAATCTTCGAAAATCCTTTCGGCAATCTTTACGATATCTCCCTTTGCCTCAGATGAGTATGTGTGATCCCCATGCGTCCATTCGAAATCCATTTTTCTGAGCTTAAGTTCAAAATCTTTCTGCTTATAGCTATCCGGATTATTGATCGACTTATTTAGCTCGTCGATAAATAGTGCCCAGCGAGGCTTGTAGTAATCCATTAACAAACCGCTCCATTGCTTCCCGGCATAATCTCTTAATCCACCCATTATCCATGGTTGCCATATTGTTATATGTCTTCCTTGCCACCTGCAAAATTCTGAAGTCGCGGAGTCGTATTCAGGGGAGACCATATCGTTCTTGTTCTGGAATAAACCGATTCGAGCAAATATTTCCATGCCAGAATTGCATCCTGATTATCAGTTCCATATCTGCGTTTGGCATAATCCTCAACCCACTTAGCAAGATCAACATCTTCTGTTTGCCAGGCCTTTTTAAAAATGAATTCCTGGACAATAGGGTTGTAACCCAAACCCTCGGGTATTACGCCTATTCCTTTAAGTTGATCCTTATATTCAGAAGTAAATGCCTCTTTGAAATTATCCTGCATTTGCCGAAGATCACCACTCATATTAACTTTTTGATCTTCATTGCAAATAACATCCCAAACATCTCGGTCTGCTTACTAATAAATTTGTTGCCTATCACTTTGAATAGGCTATCTGTGGGTGAAAGGAAGTTTGTGCCGGGAATGCCTGCCCAGTCATCAATCTTGACTATATCAGCATCAGGATAAATTTCTTTGAGCGATTGTGGTACATGACCTGTAAAATTTCCCATCCATCCCCACGGAAGATGAGCAGGCCCCACAAAGAAATCATCAATCTGTTGCTGGGATAATCCCATATCAAGATATACTTCCTGCCATACTGCTTCCTGGCCAATAGTGGCAAGAGGCATATTAACTCCCATCAAGGCCATATAATCGATCATATCCTCCCATCTGTCCCAATCCCACCAAGGCATGGTGTATCCATAAGTGCAATAATTGAAAATATATCGGTATTCAAAGGGGCTTTCCAATCTGTATGGTTCAGAAAGCTTTGGTAATTTTTTTGGCAAGTCGAGACGGTTGTAGTTCAATGATATAGATGAATTACAATGTTCTTCCAAATACCATTTGAAGCCGGTAGCCAGAGCTACCCCTGTGTTGCCTTTAATGAGGATTTTGCTCCCTGAGTTTTGAACTTCAAAAAAGTCTGACCCGTTTTCACTTTCTATTTTTTTAAAAACAAAATCATCGTATCTATCTGGCAATAGCCGTTTTGCCAGGGCTTCGACAGATTCTGTGGAGACGCGAGGTATAGCTTCTTTATGATTGCCGCATGATGAAGCAACTATGGCAATTATTAACAATTGGATCAGGGATGCTGAAGCATTTGACAGAGCCTGGTAATTTCCTGCAGATATAAGCACAGATTTATCGATATGTATAATGTATTCTTCGCCTTCTAAAGAATTGTCCAGCTTGATATTAATGGCTTGATCCTCTTCGTTGTTATCACTCAATAATAATTCAAAACCAGTAAGGGTTTCAATATGCGTCTTTATTAGATTTGCCACAGGCCAAAGGGAATTGTCTTTACAAACAATTTTGGTGTCCTCGTTGATCCCAAAGAATGATTTTCCAAAATTAATGCTTTTGGGTTGTGGGATACCATAATCAAGGTCAGGTGATTTGCAGACAAAATTACAGGAATAAAAAATCAGTCCTATTAAATGATTATTAGGCAGATGGAATTATCCTTACTATGATAAAACAGTACTGTTCGATGATATTAATATGTTTTTATCCTGTTGAAACTGATATTCAATTCCATACGGGTATTGCTATAATCCAGATTTCCGTTTTGGGTATCTTCTGTTATTCCATTTTCTGTTTTACTCCTGCGCCAGTATGCATTAACAATATACTGGCCAATATCATTCCCAATAAACGCCGAAAGGAGATCTTCGTCTCCTTCGATAGGAACGTTTTTCAATTCAATGTAGAATTCCTGATTATCTGTCAGTTTGCCAGAGACATAATTAATTTTCCGGGTCCCAGTAAATGTCTCCAGTTTCTGGTGATTAGATGAAAGTTTTCCAAAAATATTGATGGTATAGCTTACGGAAATGCCATCCTCAAATTGGCAGTTTAATAAGTAATTTGCGGAAAAGGAGTTTCCATCCCATTGAAGATCGTACGCTGGATCTCTGGCTTCTTCACCACAGGAATGCTGCGTATATGCCGATATGTAATCTA